>CAZCNZ010000023.1:0-3544 GCA_964500245.1 uncultured Thermoplasmatales archaeon
GCTGGCGGCGGACGCGAGGCCCTCGACCACGTTCAGCCAAAAGAACGTGATCAGGTCGGTGGCCAGCGCGATCAGGATGATGCTGACGCCGGTCGCGAGAAACGAGCAGACGAGGAAGTACTTTCGGTGGGCAACGCGGTCCGAAAGGTTCCCCCAGAGGATGGTGAACGGGACTTGGCTCATCGCACTCGCCGCGATGATGATCGTCACGACGAACGCGCTCGCGCCAAAGTGCTGGAGGGCGAGGAGCGGAATGAGCGGGGTCGCGATACCGTCCGAAACCGCCAGAGGAAGGTACGAGAGGAACCAGAGGTCGTTGGTCGACGGGCGGAGGACGGGACGGGACTTGATGTCCATTGACGTGTCGCGGGCCCCCGGTAAACAGTTCGTTTCGGGGTCGGGGGGATAAAGAGTCGGTTCGTCACGCATCGGTCCGACCCTGTCCGGGGACCGATTGCGGCGGCCGGCCCGAGGGATTTTCACCGGGGTCGAGACTACGAAAAGGGAACCTCGAGACTCTCGAGCAATTGCCGGTGCTCGTCTTCCGAAATCCACTCGACGCGCAAGTAGTCCCGAAGAAAGTCGTCCGTCGCGCCGAGGCGGCGGGCCTCATCGATCACGAATCGGTATGCCTCCACTTCGGTCCAGCGCTTGACGTAGCTCACGCCCGGAGCCCAGAGGTTCGCGCCTCCGTGGCGCTGGATCACGTGACAGAGCTCGTGAAAGATGTCCATGAACAGCATGATCGCAGTACTGTCGGCGAGGTGGCCCTTTCCAATGACGATACAATCCGAGCCCGGGGAAAGGACCGGCTTCCATTCCCCCCGCGCCCCCGGTGGCATGTCCCAAGGGGCGACGTACATCCAGAGGTCCTGGTTAACGACCTGTACGCACGTTTCGTCGAACAGCTTCGCCCGTGCGGCCGGATCGGGTTGGAGCCGCTCCGCGGCGGGCAACTGGTCGAGGCCCGGAAACGCCGCGAGCAGCGGATGACGACCCACCGGCAGGTCCCGGGTCACCCGGAATCCCTTCGGGACCGGAGATTCGGGGCGGGCTTTCCGGCGGGTTGCGGGCATGTTGGCGCCCGGCACCAACGCCGCATACAAGAGCCCATCGCGCGGAGGGCAGGAACCGCTTTTTCCACCGTGGGCCTTTCGGTTCCGTGGACCCGTCGCTGGTAGACTTCACCCGAGTCGGGGGAGTCGCGGTCGGCCATGCCGAGAACCCCGAAGCGACGACCGGAGTGACGGCTCTCCTCTTCACGGCGGCCGCCCCCACGGTCGTCGAGGTCCGGGGAGGCGCCTCGGCGACATACGATACCGCTTCCTTGTCGCTCGACGCAACTTTCGGACGACGCTGGGCGCTCTTCTTCTCCGGAGGGAGTGTGTACGGGCTCGACGCGGCGCGGGGGATCCGCCTCCGCGTGCTCGAGCAGGGAGGAGGTCACCGCGTGTTCCGCAACCAGAATCTGGTCGCTCCGATTTCCGGAGCCGCGCTCTTCGACCTTCCCCGAACGTCGAGCGCGATCCCGGACTACCTCCCCCTCGGGTACGAGGCCGCTCGGCGGGCGAGCCGGGAGGACATCCCCGTCGGCAGAGTCGGTGCAGGGGCAGGGGCGACCGTCGGGAAGTACTTGGGACGCGAGCGCGCGATGCACGGCGGAGTAGGGACGGCCGCGGTCCGCCTTGGCCGACGCGGGACGCTGGGCGTGCTCGTCGTGGTGAACGCCGCCGGGGCCATCCGGGACCCGAGCACCGGCCGCTGGGTCGCGGGCTCCCGGGGCGAGGGCGGCCACGTGGTCCCACCGGAGACGGTCAGCGGGCGGCCCAGTGCGACCACCGGGACGACCCTCGGCCTGGTGGTCACCGACTGGGAGGTCGACCGGGCGACGCTCGCGCGGGCCATCGCGATGGCCCACGCCGGACTCGCGTCGGCGGTGATGCCGTTCCACAGCGCGACCGACGGGGACGTTCTGTTCGGCACGTCCACCGGGACCGCCGGCCGACCGCCGCGAGAGGCGCGTCCGGGGGAGACGGCCGACCGACTCGGGCTACTCGCCTCCCAGCTCGTGGTCCGCGCCACGCTGGGCGCGGTGCGGATTGCCAACGCCGAGCGCTGACCCGTTCCTTGAAACTAACCTGCCGGGCTGCGGCGAAGGGAGGTTCCGCGCAACCCGCGGATCAGGTCGGCTTTGGTGACGATGCCCTCGAGCGCCCCGTGCCGGGTGACGAGGACTGCCGGATACCGTCCCAGAAGAGGGGGGAGGAGGTCGGCGGGGAATCCCTCGTCGAGCACGGGGTAGGGCGGCTCCAGGACGTCACGGACGTGCACTCGCTGCGCGTTCGCCTGGGAGAGAGCCCGCAAGAGGGCCGATTCGGATAGGGAACCGATGAGCCGACCCTCGTCCACCACCGGGAGCTGGGAGAACGACCCGCTCTCCATCCGTTGAGCCGCCGTGGCGAGCAATGCCTTGGAATCGACCGTGGCGAGGGGACGGTGCATGAGCTCGCCGACCGTGAGACGCGGGGCCGTGAGCCCTTCCTGGGTCTCGAGGTACGAGAGGATCCGCTGGACGAGCTCGTAGGACGGCCGAATCTGGCCGCGTTCTATCCGGGAAAGGGTGGCGTCGCTCCGTCCGATCGCCCGGGCGAGTTCGCCCAGGGAGATGCCGAGCGCCACACGTCGCCGTCGAATCTCCGTGAGCGTGTCCACGAGTGGGTCGACGGCCGCCCGGGATTAAGGGTCTTGCCGAGGACCTCGGGCCGGGACGATGGGGGTGCCGGAAAGGTAAATGACCTCCGCCGCGTCTCCACCGCTTGACCCCGATGGAGTCCCGCCCCCGGCGTATCTCTTGGATCAGTCCGCCGCCGGAAATCTGCTGGCTCTGCAAGGAGCCGCTCGGCGACCAGAACGAGACGAGCTCCTGGAACGGTAACCCGGCCCATCGCGACTGCGTTCGGGTCCATCTGATGCAGCGCGACCCCGCGTTCCGGGAGTCCGGCGATGCCGAAGAGGGGGCGGAGGAAACGAGCGACCCCCTCGATGATGTCCTCCCGCGCGACGACGACGAGGCCGACCTAAACTAGCGTGAAAACCCCCTTTCGGGGGCTTTCCGGGGGTCCCAAGTGTCGCTCCGGGGGCGTCGATACGCATAAGAAGGGGTTTTTCGTGGTTCTCGCGTCCCGCGACCTGGGACGAGGTTCGTGAATGCCTGAAGTGGTCATCACCTGCGACTGGACGATGATGAGCAACCACCACGGGAAGGAATTCCTCGGGTTCGGCACTACCACACCGGCGTACATCCTACCCGAGGGCGTCTACAAGCGGCTCTTCTTTCCCGAAATGCCGGTGGACGAGAACGGCTACCCTCGCCAGGCCCCCTACGGGATGCGGAAGATCGAGGCGTCCCTCATGGACGCTGGCTTCGACGCGCGGATCGTGCACCCGGCGCACCTCGACAAGTACATGCCGGGCCCGGCGAAGCTCCTCCTGATCTCGGGCCACGATTACTTCGGGCTCAACCCTCCGAGCTCGACCTTCGGCG
>CAZCNZ010000024.1:0-3852 GCA_964500245.1 uncultured Thermoplasmatales archaeon
TCGCCATCCGCCTCCCGGGATCGGTTGGACATCTACCGCTTCGGCCTCCTGACGGAGTTCGGCGCCCGCGCGGCCCGCCGCCCGGAGGTACCCCTCCTGGATTGCGGTCGAGGAGAGGGTGGCATCGTCCGGCGTGTAGAGACCGGCCTTGGCATCGTCGAGATCGGCGAACGGGAGGAGTTCCCGCATCTCTCCTGGGCCGACCCGCTTCGCCTCGGTTCCCTCTCGCTCGAGAACGCGCTGGACACGCTCGAGCCACCGGGCCCCCTCCTCCGTCCGAGCCACCCGAAGGCCCCCGTTGGGGCGCAGTGGTTCAATCCCCTCCTCGTCGACCAGCCGGCGGTACTCATCGGCGCTCTCCCGGACAATCGCGAGATCCCACGGGCCCCAACCCTGCACGGAGAGAATCCCGGCACTCGCTTCCGTAGCATTCGGGCATCCGGGTTCGCGCGCCGTCTCGAGCGCGAGAACCCGCCGTGCGGGCTCTTGGACCAAATGATAGGCGAGGGCCGTTCCCACAAGCCCTGCTCCGAGGATGGCGACGTCAAACTTCTCGGCCATGGCCCGCGGCCTGTCGGAGCCCGTCGGAGCTTCTCAGGCTTTGCGGCTGCCGGGCCAGAGTGCGAGCGCTCGCGTGCCGTCCGTTACTTCTTCTCTGCCTCGAACCAGAAGGCGTACCGTGGGATGCGAATCGGTCCGTTTCTGAGAACCCGGGTGTGCAGATCCTCCAACCGTTTCCGACATCGGTCCACGGAGAAGTCCGGGACCGTCCAAGGAACGGCCCGCAGGTACCACACGAGCGCGCCGACGTCGCGGAAGCGCATCTCGAAGTCCGCCTCTCCAGATTCGAGGACCTCTAGTCCGGCGCGTGCCACTTGTCGCTCGGCGACGTGGAGGTCCCAGGAGGGTGTGCTCCGCGGAGGCGGGGGAAGGTCCAGGAGTCGGTAGAGGTCGGGAATCTCTGCGCTCCCACTCTGCTCCGTCAGGAAGATGCCCCTGGGGGCGAGGACGCGTGCGACCTCACGTGCGACGAACGCCTCGTTCCGGTCGATCACAAGGTGGAACACCCCGTCCCGGAACGGCAGGGACCCCTTGGAGGTCTTCGCGCCCTGCAGAGGGTTGTCGTCGGCCGCCGACGTCCGGACGACCTGGATTCCCAGAGGGGCTAGGCGTCGCCCGGCGACGGAAACGTTCGGCGCATACGACTCGGTGGCCAGGGTATGCCGGGGGCGTACGGGAAACGAGGCGAGCCGCTCGCCTCCGCCCGTCCCGAGGTCCAAGAGATCGGGGGAACGGCGGGCCCTGCGGACCACCAGTTCTGTGTAGTCCCAGGGGAACGCGTCCTGCTGGAGCCTCTCCTCGTTCACGAGCCAAGCGAAGTCCCAACCCTCGACGGGGTGGTCGAGCGCTTCCGCGAGCAGTTCTTCGAGCGCAGGGGCTCCGGCCATCCGCCTTCGGATGACTGCGTCACGAAACTTAAGCCGAGGCCCCCCCGGCGTAATGATGGGCCGGACCTGCTTCGACCCGCCGCGACCGTGTTACGCCGGTCAAGTCGAAGTTCGATGCCCGTTCTGCACTAGGAAGAACGTTCGGCCTCGGCGCGAGAGGACTTCCACGCGAACCGAATGATGTACGGGGCGACGACCGTGGTGACGACGGTGAACGCCCCGACGAACGGGAGCACGAACGCGCTGGTGGCCCCGACGTCGGACCCGCCCTTCGCCACGACCAGGGAGAGCTCTCCCCCGGACGCTGCGAGCGTGAGCGCGGTGCGGCGGGACTCGGCTTCGGAGACCTTCGTCCGCCGTGCGGCCAGGTAGGAGGCGATGACCTTCGCGGCGATCGCGGTCGCGAGGAACGCCACGATCGGGAGTATGTAGTACGGGAGGAGACCCACGTCCATCAGCGCTCCCATCGAGACGAAGAAGATCGCCCCGAACAGCTCCTTGAGCGGAAGCATCAGCTCGTGCGCCGTGTGCTGGGAGTTCGACTCCGCCACGAGCACGCCCGCGAGGAAGGCCCCGGTGGCGACCGAGATCCCGATCAGGCTCGATATCAGGGCCATGGCGAAGGCGACCCCCAAGATCACGAGCAAGAGGACCGCGGGAACCCCCGTCGCGGCGATCCGGTCGACGAGCGGCGAGATCGTGCGAGGCCCGAACGCGAGGACCACGGCGACGAACAGGACGACCAGGCCGAGCGCCACGACGATAGAGAGGAACGAGAGGTGCCCGTTCTGGGCGGTCGACTGGAGGATCCCGAGCATCGTCACGGTGACAATGTCCTCGATGACGGTGACGCCGAGCACCAGCGTCGCGTCCGAGCTACGCAGGACGCCGATCTCCTGGAGCACGCTCGAAATGATCACCGTGCTCGTGACCGAGATGGCGAGGCCGATGAACAACGAATCCCAGAGGGGAAAGCCGAACGCTTCGCCGACCAGGAACCCGGCCGTGAATGTCGCAAGCGACTCCGCAAGCGCGATGAGGAGCGCCTTCCGGCCGACGGCCCGCAGTCGGGCGAGGGGGTACTCGAGTCCCACCGCGAAGAGCAGGAAGACCATGCCCATGTCGGCGAGCGCGTTCAGCACGTCCGGATAGTGGATCAGCGACGCGGGCGGCACGTAGGGGCCGATGATCATCCCGGCGACGATGTACCCGATCAGGAGTGGTTGATGGATCCACCGGAACAGCAGGGCCATCCCGAGGGCGATGATCAGGATGATCGCGAGATCCTGAACGAACAGGATTTCCTCGAATGCCATGGGAGGATGCTGACCGAACGACGACCAGCATAAGGGAGCTCCGGCTCCCTACCTCGCCGGGAGTCTCTCTGCCGCCCCGGGACCGAGGGCTACGCCGGAGAAGCCGGGGCCGAGGGCTCCGTGCGCGCGACGATCTCCCCCGGGTGCCGCCACCAGTAGACCAGGATCAGGGCCACGACCGCGATCCGGGCGTAGATCGAGAGGCCCATCATCCACGAGGTGACCGCGATGCTGAAGCTGCCGGCCTCGAAGAACGTCACCACTTGGTTCCCGAGGAGGCCGAGCTGACCCGCGATCCAGGGCCCGAGGTCCTGGTGGAAGCCAAAGATCAGGTTCCCGACGAAGTAGTAGCCGACGTCGTTCATCAACGAGACGAGGAGGCCGAGGCTCGCCGCGAGCGGCCATGACCTCCAACCCTGGAACACGATCAGGACCCCGAACGGGGCCATGTAGGTCAGGATGAGCCAGATGCCGTAGGCAGGGACGCTCTTTCCGTACAGGTCGATCCAGTTGATCAGGATCAGTCCGTAGAACGCCGAGAAGAGCAACAGCTTCAGCAAGACGAACTGCCGCGGGTCGGTCGGGTGCAGCCCCGTGACGACCGTCTCGACGCCGGTGACGAGCAGGATGATCCCGACCAGGATGGCAAAGCTCGCGAGGGCCAGCCCCTCGAACGACACCGCGATGACCACGCAGAGCAGGATGAGCGCCCCGGTACTCACGAGCGAGCCGCGCAGCCACAGGGGGGCGGCTACGCGAGCCGCCTGGAGGATTCGTCCAACACCCAAGAGGACGAGGACTGTGGCGAGAACGAACGCCGCGGCTGTCTCGGCGAGGTTCGGGTCGAGGAGGACGAAGATCGTGAGCGCGAAGCTGAGAACCCCGAGTCCGACCAGTCCCCACGCCCCGACGGCCCGCTTCCAGAACTGGGGCGCCCGGAGCTGAAGCCAGTTCTCCGAGATCACCCGGCCCCCGGCGAGGAGGGTCTGGGCGGAGACGATCACGACGGTCTCGCCGAGCAGGAGGAGCAAGCCCCGGATCGTGAACTCGAGCGTGGCCAGGACCACCACCGCGAACGCGATCGAGAA
>CAZCNZ010000025.1:0-5395 GCA_964500245.1 uncultured Thermoplasmatales archaeon
CCGTGCCCCGCCCGAATCGTCGAGACCGACGATCGGCACCCCCGCCTTCCGGGCGGTCTCCATCACCTTGACAATCTTCATCGCGTGCGCCTCTCCGAGCGCGCCGCCGAAGACCGTCGCGTCCTGCGCGAACGCGCAGACCGGCCGCCCGTCGACCTCGCCCCAGCCGGTGACGACGCCGTCGCCCGGAACGCGACGCTCCTCCATGCCGAACTTGTCGACCCGGTGGGTCACGAACGCGTCGATCTCGGTGAACGTCCCCGGGTCGAAGAACGACTCGAGGCGGTCCCGCGCGGGCAGCTTGCCCGCCGCGAGGTGACGCTCCACCCGCTCGGTTCCTCCTCCTTCTCGCGCTTTCTTCTTGAGGACCTTCCAGCGGTCGTACGCCTCGCTCATGTCGACTCCTCCACCCGAACGTCACCGGCCCATATCGCCACTCGGTCTGTGGGGGTGGTCAGCACGAGCTCCCCCTCCTCCCCGAGTTCCGTGATCGTTCCGGCGGGATGGCCGTCGACCGTGACCGGCCGACCCATTCCGTAGAGCAGTTGCCGACAGAGCGCCCGCGCGCGGCGGGCACCGGTTCCGCTCGAGAGCCAATCCGACGCCTCCTCCGCCGCGGTGACGACGACTCGCTCGACCTCGTCCAGCCGGGGCGGAGGCGATACGAATTCGTCGAGAGCGGCCACTCGGCCCGCGAGATGCGGCGGCCACGCCCCCATCTCTCGACGGACATTCACTCCGATACCTACCACGGCGGCGTGACCCAGCGTGGGTGAAGCGACCTCGTCGATGAGGATCCCCGAGAGTTTGCGGGCGGTCCGACCGTCCTCGCGGATGAGGAGGTCGTTCGGCCACTTGAGCGCGACCGGGACCCCGTACGCCGCCCTGAACGCGCTCGCGAGGCGAGCGCCGACGGTGAGGGGAAGCAGCCCCGGATGCTCCCGCGGGCGGGGGAGCACGACCGAACAGTAGAGACCCCCAGACGGAGAGGACCAGACACGGTCGAGCCGACCGCGCCCGCCGCTCTGATGTCGCGCAACGACCCGGGTCCCTTCGCGAGCCCCCTGGCGTGCCAGCTCGATGGCACGGTCCTGGGTCGAAGTGATCGTCTCGTAGAACTCGCGACGACCCACTCGGCGCAATCCCCCCGACCGAACGAGGTGGTCGACTCCTTAACGGTTGGGGCTTCGTGCCGGGACCCTGAGCCCCCTCACGACGCCGCGGAGGCTATCCTATCCTATCGGCGCCACCGGCGCACCGAGACCGAACCGCTGCCGTATCTCGAGCGCGAGTCCCGCGCCCTGCGGGGAGAGATAGTAGACCCGAACCCGACGATCCACCCCGTGGACGTGGCGACGCTCCTGGCGCACGACCTCCGCCGCGACGAGACGCGCGAGCACCTTCGAAACCGCGCCTTGCGTCACAGAAAGACTCTGTGCGAGCCCCTGCTGCGTCGACTCCCATCTCGCGGTCCCCCCATCGGGGGGTAGACGCCAGCGCCCGAGCTGAACGACGAGCCGCAGCGACAGGCGGACCGTCTCCTGGTGGGACGGCGGGGACCTCGCCGCGACCGACGGCGGCGGCTCCCAGGCCGGGAGGGTGGAGTCGGTCCCGTACGCTCCCGCGGACACCAGTGGAGGCTCGCCGGACCCCTGCCGCTGAAAAGGAGAGAGCGACACGTTCACTTCGGCCGGCCGGGCGTGCTGGGTTCCTCGGAGAGCGACTCCCTCATCTCACGAACGAGCGACAGCCCTTCCCGTCGCAGCACGGAAGCCCGCACCACATAGAGGGCCATGACGCAGATGCCCGCGACGGCCGCCACCAGAGCCCCGGCGACAGGGGTCCACTCCGGGAATCCGGACGAGCCGGCCGTGGGAGTGGCGGTCGTGCCGCTCGCTACGGGAGAGAAGACCACCCACGGGTCGTAGCTCAGGTACGAGTAGTTCCCCGCGACCCCTCCGAAGGTCACCAGCGCGACCGACTGGCGCGCGGGGCCACCCGCCGGATAGAGGCCCACCTGCTCACCGACGGTGGAGGTCGCCGACGGCGAGGAGGGGTACGTTACGTTCGCCTGAGGTCCGAAGACGAGGCTCGCGAAGGTCCGGTTGGTCTGATTCCACTGCTCCAACATCGTGTGGTTCGATGGGACGAACGAGAAGTGGGCCCCCCCGGCGCCGAGGGATTGGAGGTCGAAACCGAGCAGGTCGCCGGTCGACGCCCAGGGCCAGCTCGCGATGCCGACGTCAAACTTCACCGACAGGGAGGCGTTGAGAGTGGAGTTCGCCGACGCGTTCATGGGAACGTTCCGAAGATGGAACACGACGTTCATCAGGGTGGTTCCGACCGGCGTGGTCGAGACGTTCCACTGGGGGCCGCTACCCACCCCCGTGTCGTTCGGAGCCCAGGTCCCGGTGGCGTTCGTCACGTTCGTCTCGTACCGGGCCGTGAGATTGACGTCGTTCCCCGACACAGTGGCGTTGGCCGTCGCAGCATATGGGGCCAACGGAGACGCGACCCGCACGAGCTGGCCGCTCGGGGTGAACTCCGCAATCCACGCGATCCAGAAGCTGTAATTGTACGACTGCGAGGAGTTCCAGTTGGAGAAACTCTGGGCGTACGTCACGCCAAACCCGGATTGGCAACCGCTCGCCCAGACCTCGAGATGGGTCGTGTTCCAGATGGCCCCGTTGCAGTTCATGTCCGAGGTGCTGGTGTGCGAAGCGACGCTGGAGTTCGGGTCCCGAACCGGCGAAGTGCCGAAGGAAGATCCGGCCCCCACCAGAAGGCTCGTCGTCACCGCCACCGCAACAAGCCACCGAAAAGCTCCCGACCGACGCGGCTCACCTGTGGACATCTCTCCGACCCTCCGGAACATCGGCGACGCCCTCGGGCGAGGACGACCTCCGTGACCTCGCCGGGGCGAACCCGATCACCGTTCGCAAAGCCGCGTGCCTCCGGATAAATGCCCGGCGCAGATATTCCAGTGCACCAACGTGTTCGTTCCCTCGAAGGCGCTCAGGCTATCTGCGCCCATGGACGAGGGGAGGTGGATGACGGGCCTGCGCCCGCTGCTGGAAGAGGTCGCTCGCTCGGTGGAGCCTCAGGTCCGGGCCCAGCTCGGTGGGTTCTTCGGAGGGATGGTACGGGCGTACCTTCCCCAAACGTGGGTGTTCCGAACGGAACGCGAGACCGCGTCGCTCTCGGTCGACCGGAACGGCGCGGTGACCGTGGCGGAGGGCGCCGCGCTTAACCCGGACGTGACGATCGACGCGACGCACGACCGCCTGGTCGCGGCCCTCGAGACGCGGTCCCGCGCGAAGCTCCCGCCGGGCGACTTCCGCGTCACCGCGCACTCTTCGAAGGGGAAGACGGCGTTCGACTACCTGCGCGGTCGCTTGGGCCTCTAGGCCCGGCCAGGACGACGACGCCGGCGCGCTCGAGAGCGCTCAGTCGAGGTCGCGGAGCCGTCGCACCATCTTGACGACGGCGCGCACAGCGTTCCCGGCGTTCTCGATCCGGTCTTGCGCCTGGAGGCGGGTCTCGCCCGGTCCCGAGATGCCGAGACCGACCGGCTTCCCGAACTCGACCGAGAGGTCGGTGAGCTTGCGGGACGCCTGGTTCATCACGACCTGGTCGTGGTCGGTCTCGCCCTCGATCACGGCGCCGAGCGCGACCAGCGCATCGACGTCGTCGCGGCCGAGCAGCACCTTCGCCGCGAGCGGCAGGTCCCAGACCCCCGGGGTCTTCATCACGGGCCCGAGGTTCGCGCCCAGGAAGGAGACCTCCTCCTTCGCCCGCTCGAGCATTAACAGCGTCACGTCGTAGTTGAACTCGCTCACGACGAGCGCCACGGTCACTCCGCTTCCTTCCTTCGACCTCTTCGGCATATCCGATCCGTTTCCTCCTTTTTGATGGTGCATTCTCCGTTAGTGGGTCCTTCGGACGGGCCCCGCGTCGGGGAACCCCTGGCGCAATCCCTCGCCGGCGTGCCGCGCGAGGTCGCGCGGCCGGAACAGCATCGTGTAGGCGTTGACCGCGTGCTCCTCGGCCCGACGGCGGGCGAGGGTCGCGAGCTCCTTCGGTCCCGTCGCCTCGCCCTCGAAGACGAAGCACTCGACGACCGGTTTCGCCGCGAGCACGCTCGTGAACATGAGCCCGAGCGACGCCTCGTGGGCGCACGTCTTGTCGTACTCGGCCTTGCCGGGCATCCCGAGCGCAAGGCAGAGGTCGACCCCGTCGAGGAAAAGGCGTCGGCAGGCGACCGGGAGGTCCTTGATCCCCGGGACCGTCGCTCGGACGACCCGGAAACCGGTGCCCTGCCCCTTCAGGGCCCGCACCGCGTAGCCCGCCATGTCGACGCGCGCGAACGTCGTGTCGACGACCCCGATCTTCTTCACTACCGGCGCTCCTTGCCGCGTTCGAGGATCCGGTCGACGAGGCGGCGGGTCGCGAGCTCGTTGTGCGGAGAGGCCGGGATCCGGACGACCTTCACCGCGACCCCCCGGCGCGCGCACTCCTCCTCGACCTCGCGCTCGTTCCAGACCTGGTCGAACCCGAGCGCGATGATCTGCGGGCGCTCGTTCATCACCGTCTCGTAGATGTCGGTCGCCGAGCCGAGGACCGCCCGGTCCACCGGCTTCAGCGACTCGACCATCTCGCGGCGGATGTGCTCGGGGACGTACGGCTCGCGCTTCAGGCGTCGGGCGGTCTGGTCCCGCGCGACCACGACGACGAGCTCGTCCCCGAGCTTCTTCGCCTCGGTGAGGAAGTACACGTGACCGGGATGCAGGAGGTCGAAGACCCCCGTGGCCATTACGCGGACGACCATCTCCGCCACGCGTCGATGATCGTCCGGCCCTCGAGGAACTCGAACCCGTGGGCTTCGGCGTACCGCTCCGCCGCGTCGGGTGCGCGGGCCCCTCCCGAGTCGCCGAGCATCTCGCAGACGGTCACGGATTCCGAGACGCCCGCCATCCGGGCGAGCGAGATGGCGAGCTCCGTATGGCCCTTTCGCTCCTCGAAGAGCCCGGGCGCCGAGTAGAGGAGCTGAACGTGGCCGGGGGAGACGAACGCGCTCCGGAACTGCTCCCGGAGCGCCCGGTCGGAGCGGCGGGGGGCGTCGCGCGCGACCTCGCCGACCGTGCGGATCGTGAGGGCCCGGTCGTTGTCCGGGAAGCCCGTGAAGTTCGCGCGGTGGTTCACCGTGATGCCGAAGGCGGACCGCCGGTCGTAGCGCGGGCTCTCGGCGAGGCCGCGAACGGTCGGGAAGCGGGGGCCCGCGAGCGACAGCAGCTCCGCGAAGAACGGAAGGTCGAGGCGACGCCTAAGCTCGTCCGAGATCGCGGTGCGGATCAGCCCGCCCGCGTCCTTGCGCGCGAGCCGGACGAGCTCGGGC
>CAZCNZ010000026.1:0-5931 GCA_964500245.1 uncultured Thermoplasmatales archaeon
TCGGAAGGGGTCGCGGCGAATTCTGCGCCTATCTACTCCCGGTCCGCGTTTCTTTGGCACCATCCACGCTCCTGGGGCCCCAATGGCCGGTGAGTGCGGGGCGCTCAGTTGCAGTCCCAGAGGGCAACGGATCCGGGGAACGAAGCCTCCGCGTAAGGGTCGTCCTTGCACTGGGACTCCTCGGAGCCGGTGATGACGACCAGAAACGAGGCCCCCGCGCCCTGGCATGCGTTTCCCGCCGATGCGCTCAGTCCCACCGACCCTTGCACGGAGAACGTACCCCCGCTGGGAAGCGTTCGCGCGGGACTGTGGGGCACGTTGTCGGAGTAAAGGAACTTCAGGCACTTCTTCGGCTCCGAGATGGTGACGCTCTCGGAAAGGGTCACGGCTTCTTGCCCCACGTTCGCGAGGACGGCGGAGAAGGTGCAACTCGTCCCGGGAAGCAGGTTCCCGACGGAGATCGTGAGTTCGGTGGAGGTCAACCCGAGGTGGCAGGCGACGAACGGGGCTCCGGGGTGGACCCCGGAGGGATTCTTCCACATGATTTCGAGACTGGGAGGACAACTCGCGCCACCGTGGCCGCTGCCGCCACAGCCTCCCCCTCCCCCGCTGGAGCAGGCGTACGCAATGCCCCCGGTCCCGACGAGGCAGACGACGGCGATCGCAACGGAGAACAGATTCACGGATTCGGGTCCGTTCGTAACTGGCGGATCGGCACGAGCCTAATCCAGGCAGGGCTCACGGATGTCGGCTCGCAGCATTGATCCGTGTCGCCGCCGAGAGCGCACATGGGTCGACTACGATCCCGCCGTACCTGTCAACGTGACGACGAAGGTGCAAGAGCCCCCCTCGTAGGAATTCCCGGCGGAGGGGAGGAGGTGAACGAACCCGGCCCACTGGATGTACGACGAGGCGGGAACGGTGTGCTGGAGGGCGCTCACCTGGCCGCCCGAACCAATCAACGTCGAGGGGGAGAAGAAATTGTCACCGAATGCCACCACGGGACACAGGGTACCCGAAGCGCTCGTGACCTGTTCCCCAACGACCGCGGGAAGCGACCCAAGGTTGCTGAGCGAGTCCCCGTAGCTGCAGATGTCTCCGGGGGCGAGATTGCTGGCGGTCAGGAAGAGCGTGTCCCCGGCCGAAGAGGTCGTCCCACGGACCGCTGAGCACACGTCGTTCGCGGCAAATCCACCGTAGGCCGGAGAGGGGCCCCAGACGAGAGGCCCCACCGTTCCGGTGGTCGCTTGAACCTGCACGTAGGCGGACGACGTGAAAGCACCAAAGCCGATGCCTCCCACCGCCACCACGGCCACGACGGCCAGTAGACCCAGGACCCAGGGCTTTCCCATCTCGGTGCGCACCTCGGGGTCGCTCGACCCACCGGACGTACGGTGGCTCGAACTATACCCCCACAGAACGAGAGGACCAGGTTGTCCCTACAATTCGAGGATTTGGTAGTGGGGGTCCAAGGGACTAGGGGGGGCGCCTTGCGAACCTTCCGGCCCCAGAGGAGCGGCTCACCACTCGGTCGATGAGACGGGTGAGCTCGTCGACCTTGACCGCGGCCTCGCCGTCGTCGCCCGCGCCCAAGGCTGCCACGATCTCTTCCGTCATGCTCCGGATGGTGGTCGCGGTCCTCCGGTCGACGGGGATGTCCCGAAGCCGGTAGAGCTCCTGGCGAAGGTTCCGGACGAGTCGCCGTTGGCTCGCCGTCGCGGGACGCGCGGCCCACGACGGCCGACCCTCGGGGCCAGCCGTTGACGAAGGGCCCGGGGGTGCGGACCCCGGATAGTGGTACGAGTACGCGACGTCCCCGTCGAGGACGATGAACTCGGAATCGTCTGGAGCCGGCCCGCCGGTGGGCCGCAGGATCGGCTTGCCGAGGGTGTCGGCGATTTTGACGAGGTCAGAGAAGTCGTCGACCCTGATCGGGTCGCTCGGTCCGAGGATCGCCTGAGTGGCGGCGATCGCCTCCTCGTAGGGGGCGATCATCTGTGGGAGCGGCAGCACGACCTTCTCCTCGGGACGTCGCGAGACGTACCAGATGCTTCCCCCCAGGCCTCCCACCGAGGTCGCGAGAGCGGCGACCGGGACCGCGGTCGCAAAGACGCCGGTAGCGGAGGAATTGGCGACCGGAACGACCACCTCTCCCCCCGAGCTGAATGCGAGTCCGCTCGGGGAGATCAGCGATCCCTGGAAGGTGAAGTTCAAGCGCGGCTCCGACACGACCGGTTGCCGCGCGGACCCCACCGAGACGAATCCGGAAATCTGGGGGTCGAGCGAGAGAATGAAGCTCGACCCCGTGAAGTCGATCTGGCGGTCGATGGCGCTCGCGAGGCCGGTCACCTCGCTCACGTTCACGTCGAACCGGTTCACGATCGAGGTGGCTGGAGTCTCCGTGTTCGTCGTCCGGTTGGTCGCGGTATAGATCGTCTTCGACCAGACGGGAGTCGATAATGCGACCGTGAACGTTTCGTTCAGCGCGAACCCCACGCTCCGGTTCGCGCTGAAGAGGTCGACGAGGGTCACGTTGATCCAGTTCGTGATCGGGGTGAACAATGTCACGTTCCCTCCGTAAACCACGGTGGTGTTGTTGTAGAGATAGCTCGGAGAAAGCGCGGCGACGAAGCTGTTGGTTCCCGATTCCGAGTACGTCGCCACGGTGGTCGTGGCGCCGCTCGTCGTCGGGTGGACTTCGGCGTACAGGTAGTAGGCGGCCCAAGCGGTCGACAGCACGAAGACCACGAGCAACACCGAGGCGATCGTCTTTCCACGGGCCGATGCCTTCACGCGGGTTCCCCCTTCCAGACGATCGGCACGAGCACGGCGAGCGTCAGCAAGGCTCCCGCGAAGAGGGGGTCGAGGATGATGAAGCCGACGTACGGCACCGACCCGACGACCGCGCCGTGCACATCGGCATACGGCACGGTACACGGATCCTGGGCCGGATTCGCGTCCCCTTTGGTCTGAAACACCCAGTCCGGACCCACCGAGACGATCTTGACCACGCGATGGACCGTCGGTGAGGGGAGGCAGGCTACGCTGAACACGATGATCGTCCCGACGTGGATCGCGCTCGCGTCAATGTGCTGAACCACGACGAGGTCGCCCCGATGAAGCGTGGGTACCATGCTGCCGCTCGCGATCGCGAGGACTGGTGTGGGGGTCCCGAGTACGGTCGGAAGCCCGTAGCTGAAGGTGAGGGCCGCGACCCCGACGACCGCCGCCGTGACCATGGTGCTTCGTGTCGCCGCTCGATCGCGAGCCCGGTCCCGGAATCGGTAGCGGCGTGGACCGATCCGCTCACCCAGGTAGTGCTGGCTCTGCAGGCGGGACTCCTGGATCCCGAGCCCCACGACGACGAGGAGAACCCCCCACGCCACCATCGACGAGGCGAAGTTCACCTCCCAGCTGGGAAACTGGACGCCCAGAGGTAGGAGAGCGGTCAGGGCACCGACGGCGGCCACTAGCGTGACCGGGCCGAGGAGGCTCCATCGCCCCTTGTAGAAGTAGAGCGCGACGACCAGTCCGGACACGAACGTGACTACGGAAGTGATGAGGAGGAACTGGACGAGGATGGGGCCGGTGAGTTCGAAGAGCGCCGGCCCATTCGTCACGTACGCTGCGTAGAATCCGGAAGCGAGCAGGATCGAGGAACGGAGCGGAAGGAGTCGAGTGAGCGTCCGGAAGAAGTACCCGTAGAAGAGGCCCAGTTGCGCCACGGTGGCCACCGGTGTGAGGAAAAGGAGAATGCCGAAGGTGGTGGGGTCGGTGGGCGGGATCTTGCCAAACCCGAAGAGGAAGCCCGGGTCGAACCGAAGGACGAGGAACACCATCACGAGGAGGGTCGAGAACCCGACGGTGTCGACCACCGGTTCCCGTACGCTGAAGCCGAAATCGCGCAGCGGCCGTCCCTCGAGTTTTGCGCCGAACAAGATCAGTCCGAGGAGAGCCGCCTGGACCCCGAACAGCGCGACGTACGATTCGTCGACCGTGAGCCATCGCGCTCCGAAGAAGTACGCCTGATCGAGCACCACTCCGGCCCCGGCGATGACGAACGCAACAATCAGGCTCGGCCTCGGTCGAATCGTAGGCCGATGGGGAACCGACAGAACGGAAGGGATCCCCCTCGAATACATCGGAGTCACCGTCGGGCCCGATCCTGGTTAGAACGTCGGGGTGCAAGTGAGGGGTCCGTCGCGGGGTCCTGGGGGATGGTCCTTCCTGCCTCCTCGCCAGCAGGGTCGACAACCATCTCGCGCTCCCACCAGAACTTGAATCCCCCCAATGGGAACGCGACGCTCCGGCTGGTCGCGGAGTTCGCCACGGATGGGGCAGTGGGAGATTCGGCCTCCGACACTTGACTCCACGCGACGCGCGACACGAAACGGGGCGTAGAGGGAGCCTCTCCCTGCGCCCGGGACTCTCCGAGGAAACGGTTCAACGATTGCAGGGCGGAGTCTACCTCGGAACTCATCTCGAGAAGGCGGTCGATTCGGTCCAGAACTACTTCGGCTCGAGCGGTCAACTCGTAACCGCTGGTCGTCGCGTGGACCAGGTCGAGACGGATGCACGAGTCGAGGTACCTCTGGAACGAGGCCGGGTTCAGGTTCGCCGCCCCAATGATGCGGGTCTTCTTGGATTCCTCGCGCGTCGCCTCAAGAAAGTCCCGAAGAACCTCAATCTTGGAACGATACCGACCGTCCTTCGGCTGCCTCGGTCGCAATCCCCCGTCCCCCGGACCCGCCTGCGGCGCCTGCGGGCTACTGCGTGCCTCACCAAGAACCTGCTATAATAGCGCTTTGAAAATCGGTTGGGGGTTTCGGCGTGGAATTGACCCAGTCATGCGCGGGATTCACGGGGTGGTGGGTTGCCCGGCCCCTCCATTGCGAGCGCCGCTCCGGAAGCTGCGGTACGAAACCACGACGCCCATCACGAGTAGAGCTGCCGCAATCAGGACGAGAACCCAGTTCCAATCGGGTCCCCAGTAGAAGGTTGCCGACGGCGTGCCAGCGCGGGTTGTAGATCCCCAAAAGCTTCTGTCATACGGGTAAAACGAAGCGCTGCCCGAGTTGTCCGTCGAAAGCGCCGACGGAAGGGCCCCCGCGAAGAATAGGGCGGCTCCGAGGTTCGCGGCCGCCGCGGCAAGTCCCAACAGGAATCCCGCGGAAGCCCGTCGACTGGAAAGGGGTCCGCGCGAGCGCCTCCTCAATACAACGAGGGCCGCCGCCAGACCCAGCGCGACCGCCACCATCTCCACGTAGGATGCGTTCAAGGCCACTGCCCCGCCGTGAGAGAAGAACGAGGGCGAGCTGTACCACCAATCAGTTGAATTCGGAAACGGGGGGCACGGGCCGCTGTACTGCAAGTACCACAGAGAGAAGACGAACGTCCCCCCACAGTACGGGACTCCGTTCACCTGATAGGAAAACTGCCACCACGGGAGCATCAGTGCGTTCACCGACAGGACGACCCCAGCCAACACCGACGCCGTACCGAACCGCGAAGCCCGGGTGTCGAGCTGGGTGCGACCGCGCAACATCTGGACGGCTCCAAAGCCGAGAAGCAGGGAGGCGCCGGCGGTCAGCAGGAGAAGAGTTGGGAAGGGCCCGGCGTTCCCCACAATCGTTGGAAACTGGTTCCCGGTGCTGGTCGTTGAGGTGGCCTGGGAAATCCCGTACGAGTCCATCAGCCAGAAGAGGGACACCCCGACGACGACTGACGCGATCCCAAGAGCCATCGACCGCTTGGACATCAGTGCAGCCAAGCCCGCTCGCAATCATCAGGCCTTGCCGCCGGTTCTGTCTACGTCGAGACCCCAGGTGATAGACGCCCTATCCCACCCCACGGGCTAGTCACGCTTCTGAATCCACATCCACGCAGAACGGATGCCTCGGGAGGGTGTGGGGCTGCGGCGTCCCAAGGCGC
>CAZCNZ010000027.1:0-15205 GCA_964500245.1 uncultured Thermoplasmatales archaeon
GGTGTTCCAAGTGTGGGTAACGGTAGTCCCGTAAGTGAAATTGAGATCGAACCCCGTGGGGAAGGGACCAAACTGCCACATCGGCTGACCCGTGGTGACTCCTGCGGGCGAGGTTACCTGGGCCGAGAAAGTCGCGGTAAATGGGGCGGGCCCGGAGATGGCGGAGGCATTGATGGTGACGGAACAGTGTGCGACGGAGGAGCCGGCGGGATTCGACTGCGGCGGCGAGGTTGCAAACACTGCAAGCGCGATGATGACTCCGATTGCCACGATGGCAAGCACTACTCGGGCGACGCTGACCGGGCCACGCCCTCCGATGTCGTCCTCGGTCGGTTCGAGGGGCGGCTCTAATGGACCGGCAGCCTCCTCGGGAGGCAAGGGCACGCGTTGGGGCGCGATGAGCTTGGAATACGTTGTGCGAACACCACAGTACTCACAGGTAGCGACCCCGTCCCGCCCGGGAAGTGGCAACGGCGCACCGCATCGCGGACAGGTCGTCACGGCCTGCCCCACGGCCGTCGACGGGTCGGCTCTCTCGACCATTCCCGGGAGGGTACCCATGGAGAGGCGATTAAGCACTCCTCACAATCCTTCGGGCCCTTCGAGGGGATGAGTCCCCCTCTTCTGTTCAGTCCCCTCGCAGGCGGCAGAGGTCGAGGGTCGACCAATCGACCAAGCTCAGAGAGCCTTGACTCCGCATCCAACGTGGTAGGGGCGGGGCTAATGTAGAACGCACGTCGTCAACGGCCTGCCTCCCATGTCTGTGGCAGATCCTGCCCAGGGGCCAGTTCGCGTCCCTCCTCGAAACGGCAAGACCCGGCATTCCTCAGTGGTGGCCCGAGACCGTCCGGTCATCACCCTCGTCGTCGCAATCGTGTTGCTCCTCGGGATTCCCTCCGTACCAGTGGCCACCGGCTCACCCTCTCCTCGGCTGCTGGCGGCGGTCGGTCCGCCAAACACCTCTCCGGGGATTCCCGCGGGAAGCACCGCATCCGCGATGACGTTCGATGGTCGGGACGACTACACCGTCATGTTCGGGGGTGCGGTGGGCGAGCCGGGCAGCGACTCGAACCAGACCTGGATCTTCGAAGGGAACCGGTGGTTCCTCCTTCAGACGGCTCTTTCGCCGCCCGCGACGAACTCGGCCATGCTCACGTACGACGCGGCCGATGGCTACGTGGTCCTGTATGAGGGGATTGTCCCCCACGGCGGACCCCAGACCTGGACGTATGCCGCGGGGGTCTGGACGAACCGAACCGGACCGGGGCCCGACTTCTATTGGCCCTTTTCCGCGATGACATTTGACTATCGTGACGGGTACGTGGTGGCGGCCGGTCCGACTTTCACGACCCAGGGCCACGGATGGACGTGGAAGTTCTCGGGGGGTTCGTGGACGAACATTTCGTCGACGGCCGGCCCCGCCCCTGCGACTGGCGTGATCGCTTGGGACTCGACGGGGAATTCGTCCGTCATGGTCGACGAAAACAGCCCTCCGAACGGACCCTGCAACGACACCTGGATATTCCTCGGCGGGAGATGGAATCATACCTCCGTGAACGGCCCCTGCCTCTTCGGGGGTTTCCAGAGGTTTCTCGGGATGGTGGACGATCCTGAGGAAGGCGGTCCGGTGCTGTTCGGCGCGCTCTGTTTGAGCGGGTATGTGGTGTGCTCGAACGCCTGGGTGTACCGACAGGATTCCTGGGCGAAGGTCAACGTCTCGTCGCTTCCGAGCGTCTACGAGTTTGACTCCCTCGCCTATGACCCTCTCGACCATCAAGTCGTGCTCTTTGGCGGAGAAGCCTCGGGTTCGCCTCCGTCCCGTTCGTCGGAAACCTGGGTCTTTCAGAATGGGAACTGGACCCTGGTGCCGATGCCTCAGGCCTCCACCTGGTCCTTCCAAGTCATTCTCGAAGTCTCCGTCATCGCGGTTGCCGGAGCCGTCCTTGCCGCGGTCCTCCTTGTCCGGCGGCGACGTCGCCGGCGCGAGCAGTGAGCCGAGCGCGCTCTCCGGGGCCTTCGGGTCGATTGCCTTCTGCGAGGAAGGAAGAGACCGAGGAACGTGACACGTATGGTCGTCCAATTTCGGTGGAGGAGAATCTTCCGAGGCCCCGAGGCCATCGAGATTGCGACGTATGGGGAGGAGTGCAGGGGGTGAGATTTGAACTCACGAACTCCTACGAGACTAGGACCTCAACCTAGCGCCTTTGACCAAGCTGGGCCACCCCTGCACGGGCCTTCCGCGCGTAATGGGTTTTGGCGATAACCTTTACGAGCGCGGACCGCAGCGCCGGCGGTCCGGGTCCGTGCCGCAAAAGGACTTGTACGGGGAGGGGGTCCAGAACGTTCCATGACCGACCACGGAACGACCGGCGCGACCGTGTTCATCGGCCAGAAGCCGACCATGACCTACGTCTTTCAGGTCGTGAGCCAGCTCAATTCTGGTGCGGGCCCGGTCGTCGTGAAGGCTCGCGGGAACGCCATCGGTAAGGCGGTCGACGTGGTGGAGGTCGTCCGCCGCCGGTTCCTCGAGGGACAGGTGAGCCTCGGCGCGATCGTGATCGACACCGAGCGCCTCGTGAACCGGGAGGGGCGCGACGCGAACGTCTCGTCGATCGCGATCCCGCTCAGCCGGACCGGCCCGGCCCCGGGGGCGGGGGCGCCGTCGTCAGCACTCCCGTCGGCGTCGTCGCCCCCGTAGGCGGGGACGCCGAGCCGCGCCGTACGACCCACGTCCCGGCCCAGAGGTCTCCGAGCCGCTGCCGCTCCGCGGTCGCGGCGATCAGAACGATCGCCCCGGCCCCGAGGAGCCCCACCACGCCCCCCACGAACGCGAGCACTCCGGCAAGCGCCTCGAGTCCCGTGGGCAGCGAGATCCCTCCGTAGGAGGGCGAGGGCGTGGCTCCGGTCTTCATGCCGATGGCGAGGGCGATCGCGAGCCCGATGCCGACCACGGTGAGCAACGGCAGGACGGTCGAGTTCCGAACGAGCGAGGAGAGGCCGCTCGGGAGCTCGAACGAACGGTCCCGGACCTCGAGTCCGAGCCAGCGCTTTCCGAGGGTGGTCCCGAGGAACGTCTCCGTGAGCACGAAGTAGAGGAACGCCCAGGAGATGAAGCCGAAGATGGCGGCGTTGAACGCGACGTTCGAGAGCGCATCGTCGAGGCTACCGGGAATCGTCCGAAGCATGGCGAACCAGACCAGCACCGCCGGTGCGGTGACGAGCGCGAGGTCGAGGAGGAACGCCTCCACCCGGGCCCCGATGCCCGCGAACCGGGAGAGTCCGAGGTCCCGACCGACCCAGACGAGCCAGCGCGCCGTTCGCCACGACCGGAACGCTTCCCGGCCATCTGTGGTCCCGGCCTCGGCGCTCGAGTCCAGGTTCGCCTGGTCCGAGACGATCCACCCCGGGACCGGAAGGTCCTGCCACGGACGGTTCTCGGGAGCCGGTGGGAGTCCGAGGAGGCGTCGCGCCTGGGTGGCGGCGGTCCGGCTCGCCCCGGCGGAGTCGTGGAGCGATTCCGAGAGGTGGCCGTCGAGGCCCGAGCGGAACGCACGGACCAGCTGCGTGGTCGGCGATGCGGCCGGCGCTGGGGTCGGCGCGCCGACGGGGTTCCACGTCGTGTGGCGCAGCCGGTACCCGAGATACGCCGCCCCGAAGGCAATGAACCCGGAGAGATAGACGAGGTCGAGCACTCCGGCCCCGCCGATGGTGTAGACCCCCGACGGCCCGGTCCCGTAGAGGGGAGGTTGCCGCAGGAGGTCGGCCCCGAGGAGCACGCCGAAGGTGGTGCCGAGGAACGCGGTGGGTATCGCGAACGCGTCCTCCTGGGGGAAGAGCCGTCCTGAGAACGCGACCGCGATCAGCCCCGCGATCACCGGGGGCACGAGGAAGATTGGGAACGCTTCCGTGATGCCGACCCCGGGGATCGCCGCGGAAGCGGCGAAGGTGCCGAACAGGACCCCCGAGGTGAGGACGAAGAGGAACGCCACGCGTCGAGAGAGCGGGTCCGCAGAGACGAGGGCCGCCCCGCCGACGACAGCGGAAATGGCCACCACTCCGAGCAGGACCACGAAGTCGTTCCCCACGTAGTTCGTGACCCCGAGGGCGGCCGCCATCGCGTCCGATGCCCCCGCGGTGATCGGAAGGACGAACAGGAAGAGGAATCCCCCTTCCACGAGCAGGAGCAGAAGGTAGCGGCTCAGGGACCGGGAGCGGGGCGGGGCCGCTCGGCCGAAGGCCAGGAGTCCTACGAGGAGCGGAAACAGCGCCCCGGCGAGGCTCACCGCGACCCAGTCCGTGGAGACGGGAGCGATCGGCAAAATCCCGAACGTGGCGAGGAGCGCCCCGGGAAGGAGTAGCCAGAACGACCTCCGACCGAATCCGATGCTCTCCGCGAACGGCTCGTGCTCCCAAGCGACCAGGAAGAGGAGCGCCCAGAGTAGGCCGGGAAGGGCGAGCGAGATCGTGTCGTCGGCGATGTCGGTCGAGAGTTGGATCAGGTCGACCACGGACGAGGTACGCTCCTTCGACGGGGACGCCCCCGAGGGCCAAGCAGGGCCTAAACGTTTTGTCGCGGGTCTCGCATCGCATCGCCATGACGCCATCCCGGCAGGAGAAGGATTCGCTCGGCCCGCGCGACGTGCCCGACTCGGCGTACTGGGGCATCCAGACGCTCCGGGCCAAGGAGAACTTCCCGGTGAGCGGCCTTCACGCGTCGAAGCACCTCATCCGGGCGTACGCCCTCCTCAAGCTCGCCTGCTGTCGGGCGAATGTGGAGAAGGGAGGCCTGGATGCCGAGCGCGGGAAACTGATCGCGCAGGCGGCGGAGGAGATGGCCGCGGGCCGCTTCGACGGCGAGTTCATGGTGGACGTCTTCCAGGCCGGGGCCGGCACCTCGACCAACATGAACGTGAACGAGGTGCTGGCGAACCGAGCGCTCGAGCTCGCCGGGAAGCCTCGCGGCAACTACGAGTACATGAGCCCGAACGACCACGTCAACCGGGGCCAGTCGACGAACGACACGTATCCCGCGGCGGCCCAGGTGGCGGTACTGTTCGCCCTGCGCGATCTCAAGGTCTCGCTCACGACCCTCGTCGAGAGCCTGCGGCGCAAGGGGGAGGAGTTCGGCCGCCTCCCGAAGTCTGGGCGTACGCACCTCAAGGACGCCCCGCCGATCTCGCTGGGGTCGGAGTTCCGAGCCTACGCGGTCGCCCTCGAGCGAGTCACGGAACTGCTGCCGAGTGTCGAGACCGGGCTCGCCGAGCTCCCGCTCGGCGGAAGTGCCGTGGGTACCGGTCTCAACTCGGTCGTCGGGTTCCGCGCGCGCGCCGTCGAGGAGTACGCACGGTTGAGCGGCCTTCCCCTCCGGGTGGCGCGGGACCCGTTCGAGACGATGCAGAGCCGCTGGCCGCTCGGCGCCGCGTCGGGCTGGCTGCGCACGCTCGCCCTTGAGCTCATCCGCATCGCCAACGACCTCCGGTTGCTCTGCAGCGGTCCGGCTACGGGATTCGACGAGATTCGCCTTCCCGAGATCCAGCCGGGGTCGTCGATCATGCCGGGGAAGGTCAACCCGTCGGCGGCCGAATGCCTCAACCAGGTGGCGTTCCACGTGGTCGGCGCGGACACCGCGACCGCGCTCGCGGTGCAGGGCGGGCAGCTCGAGATCAACGTGATGATGCCGCTCGCCGCGTTCGAGGTCCTGTTCGCCGCGGAGATCCTGACGAACTACCTACCGGTGTTCGCGCGCTCCTGCGTGGACGGGATCACCGCGAACCCCGCCCAGCTCGAACGGTACATGGTCAAGTCGGCGGCGATCGCGACCATCCTCACCCCCCGTCTCGGTTACATGAAGGTGGCCGAGGTCATCCACGAGGCGGAGCGGACGAACCGGCCCGTGAAGGAGATCCTCGTCGAGCGGAAGCTCCTGACGCACGAGGAGGTCGAATCGCTCCTCGGCGACGCCGCGCTGCTCAAGCTCACGCAGCCGGTGCCCTAGGGGGTCGGAGGGCCACCGACCGGGTTAAGTCCCCCTCTGGCGTCCACGGGCGCACGTGATGGCAACCATCGAAGAGACGGCCGTCGCGCTCGGCAACCAAACGAGCGAGGAGTTCCGCAAGGCTGCCGAGGTCCTCGGAAAGGTCGGGCTGACCCAGTACGAGGCGCGGGCCTACATCGCGCTCGTGGCGCGGGGGCTTGGGGACGCCGCGACGCTCGCGACGGCCGCGGGGATCCCCCGCACGAGCGCCTACAAGGTCCTCGAGTCGCTCGCCGAGAAGGGGTACGCGAAGCCGACCGGGGGAAAGCCGATCCTGTTCCGCCCGACGCCTCCCCTCGACGTCGCCGAGACGCTCAAAGGGGCCATCCAGGAGGTATTCGAGAAGCTCGCGCTGCTCCATCGGGTCGTCGCGGAGCACGGGGAGCCGCAGCTCGTCTACCTGCTGAGCGGTCGGGAGAAGGTCCTCCTCAAGATCGGCGAACTGCTCGACCAGTCGACCGAGGCGTTCATCCTGACGACCCCCCAGCTCGCCGACCTCCGCGACGAGCTCGGAAAGAAGATCCAGCACGCCGTGAAGCGGGGGGTCCATGTGACGTTCATCACAACGCCCCTCCAACGGATTCCCGAAGGTGTCGAGTTCGTCCCCCGGGAGAACCTGCGCGCCACCGAGGCCCTCTCGGACGGGGCGCACGCGCTGCTCGCCGCCCCCGGCCTCGAGGCGTGCGGCTTCACCGACAACCCGATCCTGATCGCCCACCTGAAGCAGTTCCTCGAGATGGTGCTCGAGAAGGGGCCCGACGAACCGGCCCCGTGACGCGACCGCCGACCTCCCGGCGCCGGGTGCGTCATCCCTCTCCGGCCGAGCGGGTCCGCCGTCGCCTCGCCACCGTAGCCGGGACGCGCCTCGCCTCGGAGATGCCGAACGGCTACCATCGTCTCGGACGCGTCCTCGTCGTTCAGCGCCCCGAATCCCTCGCCCCGTACGACCGGCTCACCGGTGCGGCATGGCAGGAGGAGCTCGGGGTGGCGACGGTGCTCGTGAAGAGCGGTCCCATCGAGGGGGAACTCCGAAAGCCCCAGCTCCGGACGATCGCGGGGGAGTCGACCGAGACCGAGGTGACCGAGCACGGCGTACGCTGGAGGTTCGACGCGGCCCGCGTGATGTTCGCCGCCGGGAACCGGACGGAGCGGTGGCGGGTCGGCCGGTTGGTGCAGCCGGGCGAGTTCGTGGCCGACCTGTTCGCGGGCATCGGCTACTTCGCGATCCCCGCGGCGCTTCCCGGCCGCGCCGCGCGCGTGTGGGCCGTCGAGAAGAACCCGGTCGCGCTTCGCTACCTTCGCGAGAACGTGGTGGCGAACGGCGTGGACGAGCACGTCGTGATCGTCCCGGGCGATAACCGGACGGTCTCGCTCCCGCTGGGGACCGTCGACCGGGTGCTGCTCGGATATCTTCCGAGCGCTCTTCCTTGGGTGGGACGGGCGGTCGAACTCATCCGCCCCTCGGGGGGATGGGTTCACGTACACACGGTCGCCGACGTGCGGGCGGCGCTCCCCGAAGCCGCGCGGACGGTGGAGGAAAGGGCCGCGGAGGCCGGAGCCTACCCCACCGAACCGAGCCGGGTCCGAATCGTGAAGCCGTACGGCCCGGGTCGGAATCACGTGGTGGTCGACGTCCGGCTCGCCCGACGCTAGGCAGTGCGGGCGAGGGGGACCCGACCCTCGAGCGTCTTCATCGCCGCCGGGAACGCGGAGGCAAACCGTTCGACGTCCTTGGGCGGATTCGAGAACGAGACGCGGACGAACCGGTTCCCGTGGGTCGGAGAGAGATAGTTCCCTGCCCGGACGAACACGCCATGGTGCCGAAGCATCTCGTCCTGCACGGCATCGGGGCTGACCCCCGTCGCGGCGATGTCGATGACCATCATGTTCGCGCGGGACGGATAGACGGGCAGCGAGGTGCCCGGGACGCCCGCGACGACCTCCTGGATGCGCGCACCGTTCGCGCGCGTCTGGCGCACGACCGCCCCGATCCACTGCGGCTTGGAGCGGAGGGCTGCGAGCGCCGCCGCCTGGGCGAGGACGTTCACGCCGAGGTCGTTCGTGTTGAAGCGGCCGATCGTCGCAGTGAGTTCCCGCGACGCGAAGAAGCCGCCGAGGCGTAGGCCGGCGAGGCCGCAGTTCTTCGAGACCGACCAGACCGTCACCGTCTCATCGGGGGCGAACTGCGCGGCAAGGGCGTGGCCGTCCGAGAAGTCGCGGTACGTCACGTCGTTGATCAGCGTCAGGTGGTGGTCGTGGGCGACCTCGGCGATCGCTCGCACCTCGTCGCGCGGGTAGCCCGAGCCGAGCGGGTTCAGCGGGTCGATGAGGAGGATCATCTTCGTCCGGGGCGTGATTGCCTCCCGGATCCGGTCGGCGGTCAGGCGGTACGGGGGTGCGTAGAGGTCGAGGGTCTTCGGCTTCGCCCCGCACAGTTCGATGAACCGGTGGATGATGAGGTAGCTCGGGTCCGAGGCGATCACCTCGTCCCCGGGCGCAAGGAGCGCCCGCGTCGTCATGTAGAGTGCCTCGGTGCCGCCGCCGGTGACGAACGGGCTCATCCCGGAGAGGCCGAAGTCCTTCGCGACCACCTCGAGGAGTTCGGGGTCGCCGGTCGCGAGCGGGTAGCCCTCGTACCGTCGCTCCCGAACCGCGCGCTCCACCGCCGCCCGGACGATCTCGGGCGGGACGAGGTGGTTCGTGTTCTGGCTCATCCAGGCGATCTCGTCGTGATGCGCATGCGCGTAGCGGAACGCGTCGGAGGCGGGCGTCGACACGCGTAGAAGACCGGGGCCCCGCGCTTAACGGCTTCGTGTAACGGAATCGCCGGCCTCGGCGAGGAACGTGGTGACGATGCCGCCGGATTGAGGGCAGAGCCGGAGGCGAGGGAAGCCGCTCTGCGCGAGCAAGGTCTGGAACGATTCGCGGCCGGGGAGCGAGCGCAGCGACTGGGGAAGGTAGCGGTACGGACCCGCACTACCCACCGCTCCTCCGAGCCAGGGGACGACACGGTCGAAGTAGGCGTGGAACAGCCGGTTCACGGTGACGGACGACGGTTCGGTGATCTCGAGGGTCAGGAAGACTCCGCCCGGGCGCAGCACCCGTCGCACCTCCCGAAAGGCGGCCGACAGGTCGGAAAGATTCCGCGCGACGAAGGCGTTCGTCACGAGGTCGAACGCGCCGTCGGAGAACGGGAGCTGGAGCGCGGTCGCCCGGGCGAAGTCGAGCCGGGCGTGTTCGGGGCGGTCGGCCGAGTGGCCGGCGGCGCTCTCGAGCATCGCCCGGGTGAAGTCGGCTGCCACGACCCGTGTCCCGCCATAGTGGCGGGCTACGAGGCGCGCGAGCTCTCCCGTCCCGCACCCGATGTCGAGCACGCGCGCGAGCGGTCCGGGTCGGCGGAACCGGTCGAGGTCCCACAAGGCCCGGGGCCTCCACAGGAGGTCGTTCCCGAGCGACGCAACGTGGTCGAACCACTCGTAGCCACGGGCGATGTGCGTGAACATCCGACGCACGTCCCGCTCGAAGGTCGGGAGCGACCGGTCGGGGAGGGGAGACCCGTCCGACGCGCTCGGAGCGCCACCGACCCCGGTCGACATCGGCTCGGCCACCCGCGGCCCCACCATAACGGTGGGGGCTAGGTGTCGGCGGCGATCGACTTCTCGAGCTGGTCGAGACGCTGGGCGAAATCCGGCCGGAAGTTCGAGACCCCGCTCTCGCGGGCCTCGACGAGCCACCGTCGGGCCTCGGCCTTCTCGCCCTTCGCCGCGGCGAGGTGGGCGAGGCGGAACAGCATCTCGGAGATCTCGGCCGCGATGCGGAGCTCGCGCGCCTTCGCGAGCGAGATCTTGTAGTGGGCCTCGGCCGTGGTCACGTCTCCCTCCGCTTCCGCGATCATCCCCTCGGTCATCGCGAGCTGTTGGTCACCGAGGCGGTCGCCGATCGGCCCGAGCACCTGAAGGGCGCGGGCGAGCGCGGGCCGGGCGAGGTCGGGATGTCCGAGCTCGGCCTGCCATTGTGAGAAGTTGAGGTTGCAGTACCCGATCCAGATCGGCGAGCGGGAGCGGTCGGCCGCTTCGATCGCGTGGGTCAGGTCGCGGATCGCCTCTTGGGGCCGCCCGATGTGGTACTCCGCGACCGACTGGTTCATCAGGACCCGGGCGCGAGCCCCGAACTCGCCCGCGGTCTCGAACAGGTCGGCCGCGCGGCTGTAGAGCGCGAGCGCCGGGTCGATCTGGGTGGCCCCGACGGGGTAGAGCGTGTTCGCAAGGTCAACGAGCGCGTGGCCGAGTTCGAGCGGGGAACCCTCCTTCTCGGCGATCGCGACCGCGGCGCGCTGGTGACTGACCGCGCGGTCGAACTCGCCCCGGCGCCAGTCGACGGTGCCGAGCACGCGATGGCCGGCCATCAGGTCCCGCGGGGTCCCGACCTTTTCGAGACGCTCGAGCGCCTCGGTGGAGAGCGCCTCGGCGGACTCGTACTCGCTGCGGGTCTGCCGTGTCTGGGCGAGGGCGAGCAGCGCCCGCCCGAGCTCAAGGTCGGCGTTCGGCTGTCCCCGGGCGAGCGCCACCGCTTCGGTGAGGATCTCGTCCGAGCGGGGAAGCACGCCGAGTTCTTCGAGCAAGCGGCCCTGTTCGGTCAGCAGGCGGACCTCCGCCCGTGGGTCCCGGTCGGGGCGTCTACGCTCGGCCTCCAGCGCCCGAGCGACGTGAGCGACCGCGGTTTCGAACGCGAAGTCCCGGGTAGCGGCCCGGGCCGCCTTCACGTTGTACTCGACGGCCTTCGCGTCCTCCCGGCCGAGGTAGAAGTGGCGGGCGAGCTCGGAGTCGCCCGTCCCGGGTTTCCCCTCGAGGGCGCGCCCGGCACGAGCGTGCAGGATCCGCCGGCGGGTCTCAGTGAGGCCCGCGTAGATGTTGCGGCGGACCGGCTCGCTCACGAACTCGTAGACTTCCCCGCCCTTCTCGCGGACGAGGCCGTCGTGGACGAGCCGGTCGAGGCTTTCCGTGACGCCTTCCTCACCGGCGCCGGCGACCGCGGCGAGGCTCGCGAAGTGGAACTCCTTGCCGAGGACGGCGGCGTACGTCAGGACCCGGCGTTCGCGGTCCGCGAGCCCCCGAACGCGCTCGAGCAGCATCTCCGTCACGCCCTGCCCCGCGCCCTCGAGCGTCTTCGTGGACGGCGCGTAGCCGGTGGCGGTCCGGACGAGCTGTTCGACGAACAACGGGTTCCCGTCGGTCTGGGCGTGCCAACGGCGGACGTCGTTGCGGTCCGGGCTTCGGCCGCCCAGGATCCAGCGGATGAAGTCCTCCATCTCGACCACGTTGAGCGGTCGGATGGGGACCGACAGGACGTTCGCCGCCCCCGAGAGCGTCTCGACCGCGTCCCGGGTGCGCTCGGGGAGGTCGGCCGACTCGGCGAGCGTCGCCACGATCGCAATCCGCCGCTTCGGGAACTCGCTCGCGAACAGGCGGAGGAACTCGAGAGTGGAGCTGTCCGCGAAGTGGAGGTCGTCGACGGCGATCAGCATCGGGCGGTCTTGAGCGCGTTCGATCAGATGCTGCTCGAGCCGAGCGAACATCTCCTCCCGTCCCGTGCCCAGTCCGTCGACCACCGTGAGCGCGGTCGGCGCAAGCGTCTGGTCAAGGTCAGCTCCGGCGGCGCTCGACGCCCTTCCCATCGGGGCGGCGGCCCGGCTGGTCCGGCCTTCCCGGACCGGGGCTCCAGCGAGGACCGTGCGCGGAGGCGCCCAGGAGGCGGACGCCATCTCCTCGGCCGTCCGCTCCGACTCGAGAAGTTCCCGGAGGAGGGAGAACGCAGGAGGAAGTTCTTCCGGAAGCGCGCGGCCCGTGAGCACCGTGAAGCCCCGCTTCGCGGCGCGTTCGACCACGGCGTTCAGGAGTTGCGTCTTACCGATGCCGCCCGGTCCGATGAGCAAAAGGCCGGTCCCGGCCCCGTCCTGGGTCCGTTCGAGGAGCCGGTCGGTCTCCTCGAGGATTTCCTCGCGGCCGAAGACCGGAAGGGGGTTCGCACCACGGGAAGCACGAGAGGGGATCATCGTGGAAACGAGCTCGTTCGTCCCTTAAATACCTCGTCCGCCGCCCGGGTCGCTGGGGTCGGCGGGCGCCGGGGTCTTCGCCGGGGCGCTCGCGCCCGGCGGGGACGACGGTGCGAACCCCAGCTGCGCTCCCAGCTCGAGGAACTGGCTCGCCAGGTAGGGGCGCAGTTCCGCGAGCCCCAGGTCGGAAGCGACCGTGTAGGCCCGTCGGGCGCCTTCGAGGTCCCGGGTCTTGTGGCGCAACCGGGCGAGGCGGAAGGCGGCCTCGGCCTCGTCGGCGGGGAGCTCGTGGTGACGGCAGATATCGACCGCCGCCTCGTACGCCCGCTCCGCCTCCTCCCAGAGACCCCGTCGTTCGGCGATCGACCCCCGGTTCACCTCGACCCAACCGCGACCGAGCTCGTCGGAGGTGTGCTCCAAGAGCCGGCTGACCTGCTCATTGTCCCGCTCGGCATCCTCGATCTGGCCGAGCGCGAGACGAAGCTCGGCGCTCGCGACGAGCGCTCGGGCGGCCCCCCGGCTGTCGTGGGCGACGGCCGCGGAGGTGGCGGCCTTCTCGAGGTAGTCGAGGCCGTCCTGCGGCCGCTCCTCGCCGACCGTGACCCCGAGGTTGAGGTAGGCGCGCGACAGTTCGTCCTCGTCGCCGGGTCGCTGGAGCCGCTCGAGCGCGCGGTCATACCAGGCGAGGGCGTCGTCCCGGAGGACCGGTCCGAGTTCCGCGAAGACGTTCCCGATGTCGATCGCAAGACTGCCGAGGGGACGCGGGTCGTCGGACTTCGCGAGGAGGTCGAGGGCGATGATGCACTCGTCGAGCGATTCCCGGTACTCGGCCCGCCGGAACGCGATGCGGGCGAGAAGGCGGTGCGACTGGGCCGTTCCGACCCGATCGTGCGCGTCGTCGAACAGCCGCTGCGCCTCGGTCGCCCGCGTGACGGCGGTGTCGAGGTCCAGGGTCTCCCGGGCCACCTCGGCCCGGGAGAGGAGCAGCCGCGCGCGAATTCGGGGCGACTCGGTGCCGAGCCGTTCGAGCGCTTCGGTGAACCGCAGGTCGGCCTCCCGGAAGTTCGCGAGCGAGTAGTAGAGGTCGCCCAACGTCTCGGCGACCTGGGCCTGCTCGCTCCAGTGGTCGCCGGGAAGCGACGCGAGGTCGAGCAGTACCCGTTCAAGGTGGTGCGCCGCGACCTCGGGCTCCCCGGCGGCCCGGGCCGCCTCGGCCGCCCGCCGGTTGTACTCGTACGACTTCGCGGTGACCTTTCCGAGGAAGTAGTGCCGACCGAGCTCGGTGAGCACGGGCAAGGTCGGATGGGGGTTCGACCGCTCGAGCACCTCGCCGATCTTCCGGTGCAGTACCCTCAGCCGGCTTTCGGTGAGCGAGCGGTAGATGCGCGCCCGGTCCTCTTCCTCCGCGAACGCGAAGCGTTCGCCCCCGGCCCGCTCGACGAGGACTCCCCGGTGGACGAGCCGCTCGATCTCCTCTGCGAGCGTCTCTTCGTCCATCCCCATGGCGCCGAGCAGAAGGGCGAAGTCGAACTCCGAGCCGATGGCGCTCGCGTAGGCGACGATGCGGTGTTGCTCGGGAGTGAGCGACTCGAGGGAGCGGCCGGCACTCCCTTCGGGGGGGCGCCCTCCCGGCCCGCGTTCCGCCATCGCCTTCTCGCTAGTCGTTCCTCGGAATTAAACACCTGCCGATGAACTCGCCCCGACCGCCCTCTCCCGTCCCTCGGCGCTCCCGCAAGGGTTATCTAACGCCCCCCAGGTCGGCGGCGCACCATGGCCATGGCCGCGCCCTCCCCCGCTCCGACCCCGCTCTCGACCCCCCGCGTGCGGGAGATGTCGATCACCCGGAAGGCATCCTTCTGGGGGTTCGCCTGCTTGGTCGTCCTCGCGGTCGCGTTCTATGTGTGGTGGGGTGTCGCCTTCGGGGTCTGGGTCGACAACGGCGTCTACGCCGTCACGATCACCCTGCTCCTCTTCGGCCTTGCGGGGATGTGGCTCGTGCTCCCCAACCCTCCGGCGCCGCCGGCGCCCCACCCGTAACTCATCCGCCCAGAATCCTCAGAGGGGACGGCCAGCGAGCGCCCAGCGCACGCCGCTCTTCGAGCCGCACGCGACGCACGCCTCAGGGGGATCGAGAGTGAGCGGTAGTTCGCTCTCGGGGGTGCCGAGAAGTCCGCCGTCGAGCGCCGTCTCGACCGCGTGACCACACTCCTCCTGTCCGCACCACCCGACGAGCGCCACCCGCGAGAACCCCTTCAGTTCCTCGAGGGAGCGGACGACCCGGAACTCCTCGCGGTAGCTCGCGACCGCCCGGTCGGTGAGCGCGCGGTCGAACTCCTCGAGACATCGGTCGACGTCCTGCTCGAGGGTTCCGAGCGCGACGGTCTGCTTGCGGCCGAGCCGGTCGACCGCAGTCGCGGTGCGGGAGGTCGCTTCCCGCCGGCCGATCTCGAGGCGGAGCGGTACCCCCTGGAGCTCCCACCGATAGTACTTGGCGCCGGGTCGCTCGTCCCCGGCGTCGAGGTGGACTCGGCGACCGTGCGCGGCGAGCCGCTCGACCACCTCGGCCGCGGTCGACTCCGGACCGGGACCCGCGCCGGCGCTCGGGATCGGCACGACGATGATCTCGTACGGGGCCACTGCCGTCGGGAAAACCGCCCCCTTGGCGTCCCCATGGACCGCCACGATCGCTCCGAGGAGCCGCTCGGAGAGGCCGAACGTCGTCTGGTGGACGAACCGCTGGGCCCCGTCCGCGTCCTCGTACTGGATCCCGTAGGGAGCAGCGAAGTTCTCCCGGTAATGGTGAACGCTTCCGATCTGGAGGGTCCGGCCGGCGCCGACCGGTATGTCGAACGCGATCGAGTACGCGGCCCCCGGGAACTTGTCCCAGTCGGGTCGGCGGACCGCCACGTACGGGAGCGCGAACGCCTGCGCCATCTTCCCGAACGCGTCCAGGTTCGAGCGGACCCGAGCGTCAGCCGTCGCTTCGTCGACCTGGCAGGTGTGTTCCTCGAAGAAGTGGATCTCCCGCACCCGGAGGAAGGGCCGGGTGGTCTTCGTCTCGTAGCGGAACGTGTTGACGATCTGGTAGACATTGAGCGGAAGGTCCCGGTGGGAGCGGA
>CAZCNZ010000028.1:0-2992 GCA_964500245.1 uncultured Thermoplasmatales archaeon
AGCGAGACCGAGCATTCTAGTGGCCGTGGTTTGCATCGCGGTGTTGATGCTGACCTTCGGGTTGCCGACAGCGTCGGCCCGAGGGACCACCGGTCTTCCCATGGCCAACCCGTCGAGTCACACGATCGTGGTGAAGCCCAATGGCCACGATGACACGACGGACCTGCAAGCGGCGTTCGACACCTGCACCAGCCACGGCTGGACCTGCACCATTCAACTGGTGAAGGGGACCTACTGGACGGATCAAGTCACAAGCTACGGCTTCCAGGGAGGCCTTATCGGAGCGGGACAAGGAGCAACGATTATCCAGGGATTGCCGAATCTACCGCCCCCCAACTCGGCGTACGCGCAAGATACCGTGCCGTTCTTCGCGGGGTTGCCCGGGCCATCGAATCCTTGGCCGGTCCTCTTCACGTTCGTCGGTGGCACGTTCCGGATTTCCGGGATGACGATCAGTGATACCTACGCGAACCCGGTCCAGGGCTTCGACTACTTCGGGGGAACGGACACAGCTCTATGGTCATCGATTCTCGTCACGGGAGAAGCCGGTCAGTTTGTCACCGCGTCGGTGGATCACGTCACGATCAACGGGGGCCAGGGAATCAACCTGGGCTTCAACGACAATGACGAAATCGCCTTCGAGGGCCTCCTCCTTCCATCCGGTTGGACCGACCCATGGGGAGATGCGATTCCGCTCACCGGATCGTTCTCGGTCACAAGTAGCGTCTTCCACGATGTGTCGACGGGTCCCTTCTTCTCGAACCTTCTCGACTCCTCGGGAGTCGCCTGCTTCGACACCGTTACCACGAGCCCCAGCCTGGGCCCCTCGGTCGCGGCCATCCCCTTCGGCTTCTATGACCTCTCGGACAGCCAGTTGACGTTCTGCAATAACCTGGCCATCAACGTTCCCGGTGGAGCTGGAATTATCGGCCAACAGTCATTCTTCCACTCGAACCTTCTGCCGTCGACGGTGTACACTACCGGCAACGTTTTCCTGAACGTCAGCACGGGAATCTATGGGATGCCTGCCGACGGTCTCTACTACATCGACTGGGGCCCGATTGCTCTCGGAACCCCGGGTACGTTGACCGCTGTCATCACGGGCAACGTGATTCAGACGGATACTAGTAGCGGAGCGTTCGGTCTGCCTCCCGACACTATAGTGCCGGCGATTGCCGTCTTTAATTTGGCGTCCGTCGTCGTGTCGCACAACTTGCTTCTCGGGGGCGGCGGGGTCGAGCTCGCCTACGAGCCGGGGACAGTGAGCTCGAACGTGATCACGGGTAACATCGTAGGCGTCCTGCTCTACACGACCGCCGGCGTTTTGGTTTCCGGCAACGTAGTCACCGGTACTGAGACGTACGGCATCGCGCTCTTCTACGGATCCAGCGACAACACCGTCACCGGAAACCTCGTGAAGAACAGCGGCGAGTACGACCTCTTCTCCGACGGTACCGGGACGGGTAACACGTGGACCGGGAACGTTTGCAACACCTCGAGTCCCCCGGGACTCTGCTGAGGGTAGCCCCCGGAGGTGGCGACCGACGCTCGAGAGGCTGTCGAAGGGACAAGTTTCCCAGGGGCGGACCGGACCGGCCCGCCCCAACCTCTTTCCAAGGCTCCCGAGGAGGGCGTGCAACGGCTGCAAACCCCGCTCGATGCGAAAAGCGCGGCTCTAGGGATATCTAAATCGGGGGGGAACCTCCCGCACCGCAGACCTTCGAGCCAATGGACCCTTTCTCGCACTTCTTGCTTGGTTATCTCCTCGGCTTCGGTATATGGGGGCCGAACGGCTTGCAGTACGTTGTCGCCGCGGCCGTCGCCGGCGGACTTCCTGATGCGGACGTCGCTCTCTTCCCCCTGGCTCGTCGATTCCCGTTATTGCGCCACCGCGGAATCTCCCATTCGATCCTAGGGGTCACCATCCTCGCAGGCGTGGGAACCATCGTTGTACCCTGGGCGCTCGGTCTGGCGTTCGGAACCGCGTTCGCCACCGGGGCACCGTGGGCATACTTCCTTTCTCTCGAAGTCGGGGGCTTATCCCACGTCCTGCTCGACGCGATGGACCACTGGTCCGTCCCGATCTTCGCTCCCTTCCTTGACCGCGAATATGGGTTCGACGCCGACCGCATTGCGAACTTTGGTGCAATGTCGTTCACGGTGGTGGCCTACGCCACCATGCTGTACGAACGCGGCCGTGCCCCGCTCTGGATGTGGGAACTCACGGCGTGGATCCTCCTCGCGGCGGTCGTCGCCTTCTTTGCAATTCGCCTCGGGACGCGTTGGTGGGTTGAGGGTCCTCGGAAGCGGGGACACTACACCTCCGTAATCCCGCAGGTGAACCCGTTTGCTTTTCTCTTGTATACCGAGGAATCGATTGCGCCCGGTCTCCTGGAAATGCGTTTCGCCCGGTATGACCTGCTACGAGGTCGTCTGCACTCAGGCGGTTCTGTCCAAGGGCACGTGGACGACTCCGTCGAGCGGAATGTTCAAAGTGCCACCGATGCCATTGGCGCAAGCTACGCGGCCGCCCTCAAGAAAAGCTGGTTCCTGAACGAAACCAACCGATTCGCGAAGGCACGCCGGACCGAGAATGGCTTCGAGGTATTCTGGTACTCGCTCGAGCTGACCTTCTGGGGACGTGCCGCGGGAGTGCTCGCTAGCGTTGAGCCGCTCTCCGGGAACATCACTGTTCGGACCGCGTGGCGGAATCCCAATCGATTCGGACGGTAGGGCGATAACGGCTCTGAGAGTTCGCCGACATCCCTCGCGAACCTAGGTGTGCAATGCCTCTTGCGACCGCCTGATTACGACTGTACAGTCGCTCGAGGAGATGTGGAAAAGGTTTTGGTCCGCCCGTTGGCGGGCGGGTTCCCGAGACCGTCTGGTAAGAATGTCGAGTCTCAGTCCCGCTTCGGCCACTGGTAGAGGCCCACGACGTTTCCCTCGGTGTCCTTGAAGTAAGCGGTCCAGCCCATGCTTCCGGGGAGCT
>CAZCNZ010000029.1:0-8750 GCA_964500245.1 uncultured Thermoplasmatales archaeon
GCCGGTGACCGAAATCTTGCCGGCGCCGCCGTGGGCGTTCGAGTAGGATTGCGCAGGAGGGCACCGCGAGGTCCCTTGTTCGAAGTCCTGCGAAGCGTCGTGACCAGGGAATTTCCACCGGGGGAGACGCCCGTGCTGGGATTCGAACCCAGGTCTGAGGCTCCGCAGGCCTCTAGGATAATCCACTGCAGCGGGACGGGGAGGATGCCCCGACCCCGTAGCTACCCCACACGGGCATCTCGGGTTCTCTCTGCGGCCCCGGCGCGCCGAGGGGGGCCCGCTATAAAAGCCCGGGGTCGGGCAGCCCGCCCTCAGAACGAGACTTTATACCGGTCGCCGCTCCGTCGGCTGTCGACCCGATTCCGAGAGGATGAGCGACCGTTCGAAGACCGACGTCTGGGAGGAACTCAGTGGCTTGCCGACCGGCCAGCGCGTCGAGATCTCCGACCCCGAGGGCCGCAGCTGGAGCGGAACGGTCGTCCCGCGCCACGACTTTTCGGGCGAGCGGGTCGTCCAGCTCAAGCTCGAAACCGGATACAACATCGGTGTCCGGGTCGGTGAGAGCTTCCAGTATCGACTCCTGGGCCCCCCGCCGTCTCCGACCGGTGTGGTGGCGAAGACCACGGCCCCAGCGTCACGTGCCGAGGAGGGTTCTTGGATTGCCCTCCTCACCACGGGCGGCACGATCGCCTCGCGGGTCGACTACGAGACCGGGGGCGTTCGTCCGGTAAAGGAAGAGCGCGAGATCCTCGAGTTCTTCCCGGAGCTCGAGACCTCGGGGCGAATCCGGATCGTACCGGTGTTCGACCGACTGAGCGAGGACCTCGTCCCGGAGGATTGGAGGGTGCTCGCCGAAAAGGTGGTGGCGACCTTCACGGCCGGCGCGCGCGGCGTCGTGGTCGCGCACGGGACCGACACGCTCGGCTTCACCGCGGCCGCCCTCAGCTTCCTGCTGGTCGAACTTCCAGGACCGGTGGTGCTGGTCGGGGCCCAGCGATCGCCCGACCGTCCATCGTCCGACGGGGCATCCAACCTCCGGGCCGCCGTCGAGGTCGCCCACGACATGCGCATCGGGGAGGTCGTTGTGGTGATGCATGCGAGGCCCTCCGACGACCGGTTCGCCATCCATCGAGGGACGTGGGTGCGGAAGATGCACTCGAGCCGTCGGGACGCCTTTCACAGCCGGAACGGCCCGCCGCTCGGAGTGGTCGAGGGTGGGAAGGTCGAACTGAGGCTGCCGGTGCGACCGCCGTCGAAGGGCCCGCCGCGCGTGGACGGTCCGATCGACACGCACGCGGCGCTGCTGTGGTTCTACCCGGGCCTTTCTCCGGATCGCGCCGCTCGCTTCGCGGAGGGGTGTCGTGGAATCGTCCTCGCCGGAACGGGGCTTGGGCATGTCGGTGCCGACCAACTTCCGTGGATACGGGAGGCGACGGCCCGGGGCGTCGTCATCGCGATGACGACCCAGTGCCTCGAGGGGAACGTCGAGCCGTACGTCTACTCGACCGGGCGTGAGCTCCTCCGGTCCGGGGTCCTCTACCTCGGTGACCTCCTTCCCGAGACCGCCTACGCGAAGATGGTCTGGGCGCTGGGCCACTCCTCCTACCCGAAGGAGGTCGCGAAACTGCTCCTGAGCGACCGGGCGGGGGAGTTTCACGACCGGCACGATTCGAGGGAAACGTCGTGAAGGCCGGCCTCGAGGTCCACCAGCAGCTCGCCGTGGGCAAGCTGTTCTGTGCCTGTCCGACGGAGCTTTCCGAGGAGGTGACCGATGCGTTCACCCGCAGCTTGCGCGCCGCGGGAGGGGAGAGCCGGGCGGTCGACATCGCGGCCGCCCACCAGGCGTCCCGCGGTCTCCTCTACCGATACGAGGCGGGTCCGTGTTCCTGCCTCGTGGAGATGGACGAGGAGCCACCGCACCCATTGAACGAGAACGCCCTCGACACGGCCCTCACCTTCGCGCTGCTGCTCGGCGCGCGACCGGTCGACGAAATCCAGGTGATGCGGAAGATCGTCGTCGACGGCTCGAACACCACCGGGTTCCAGCGGACGGCGCTCGTCGCCGTCAACGGGGTGCTCGAGGTCGCCGGAAAACGGTACTCGGTTCCGACCATCTGCCTCGAGGAGGATGCGGCGAGGAAGGTCCGCGAGTCCCCGGGGGAAGTGACCTACCGGCTCGACCGTCTCGGGATACCGCTCGTGGAGGTCGCGACCGGTCCCGAGATCGTCTCGGGGGCGGAGGCCCGCATGGTGGCGGAGGAGATTGGCGCGCTCCTCCGGGCGACGCGCAGAGTGCGCCGGGGCATCGGCACGATTCGCGAAGACGTCAACGTCTCGACGGAAGGTGGCCACCGGGTTGAGGTGAAAGGCGTCCAGGAGCTCCGACTGATCCAAGAGTACGTGGAACGAGAGGTGGCCCGACAGAAGTTCCTTCTCGAAGTCCGGGAAGCCCTCGTACGCCGGGGAGCGAAGGTTCCCGAGGGTCCTCCCCGCGATGTGACCGACCTCTTCCGGTCGGTGACCTCGGGGCCGTTCTCGGGGGCGGGGCGCGGTGGTCAGGTCGTTCTAGCCTTCCCGTTGCCCGGATTCGCGGGCCTCCTCCGGTCTCCGCCGGGAAGCGAGGAGCGTCTCGGTCGGGAGCTGGCGGACCACGCCCGGTCCGCGGGCCTCCGCGGCCTCGTGCACTCGGACGAGCTCCCGGCCTACGGGGTTTCTGAGACGGCCGTCTCGGAGCTGCGTCAACGTCTCTCCCTCGCCGAGCCGGATGCGTTCGTGCTGGTCACCGACCGTTCGGTGGAACGGGCGACCCTCGCCCTCGATCGCGTGGCCGAACGCGCCCGGGCCGCGCTCATCGGGGTGCCGGGGGAGACTCGAGACCCCCTTCCGGACGGGAGCACCCGGTTCTCACGCCCACTCCCCGGGCGCGACCGGATGTATCCCGAGACCGACATCCCCCCAATCCCGATCACCTCCTCGAGGCTGGACCGGCTGCGCTCCTCCCTGCCGGAGCGGCCCCAAGAACTCGAGACCCGACTCTCCCGCTCGCACGGCCTCCCCTCCGAGCTGGTCCGGCAGCTCGTCTACGCGGACCTGGTGGTCCGCTTCGAGTCGCTGGTCCAACAGGGCCACCCCGCGGGACTCGTTGCTCGTCTGCTCATCCAAGACCTCCCCGCGGTGCCCGTCCCCGACGGTGGCGGACCGCCCTTCGAGCCTTCGGACCAGCTTCTCGGAGCGGTCCTCGCCGCCATCGAATCTGGTCGGATCGCAAAAGAAGGCGTTCCTCCCGTCCTCGAGGCCCTCGCCGCCGGCGCGCCCAACGTCGAAGCAGCGATCGAGCGCGCCGGACTCTCGGGATTCTCCCGGGAGGACCTCCTCGCGCTCGTCCATCGGGTCGTCGAGGCGAATGCCGATCTCGTACGGAGCCGAGGTGAAGCAGCGTTCTCGCCGCTCATGGGCGATGTAATGCGGGAAGTCCGTGGGCGACGCGACGGGCGCGAGGTCTCCGAAGCGCTCCACGCGGAGATCGCTCGTCTCCGGGCCGGGTAGCTGTCCGCACGGCGAGCGAGGGAACCATGGCAGAACGATACTCTCGACGCCCGGATCCCCGCCGTGGAAAGCTCCGGGTCGTCGTCACGGACGTCGACGGCACGCTGACGGACGCCGACCGACGGCTGGACCCGAGGGCCATCCGGCTCGTCCACGCCCTCGAGCGCAGGGGAATCCCGGTCGCGCTGGCGACGGGCAACGTCCTCCCGATCTCGCTTGCCCTCTACCGCTCCCTTGGCCTCTCCGGACCGATCGTCGCGGAGAATGGGGGGATCCTCTACCGTCAGGACGACGAGGGCCGTGAGGTCGTCGAGCGTCTCACGGACCGCTCGGTCGCGCTCGCCGCGTTTCGAAAGCTACGATCGGCCGGCCTTCCCGTCCGTCGTCTGTTCACCGACCGATGGCGAGAGTGCGAAGTCGCGCTCGAGCCGAACGTTTCCGTGGCGGCCGTGCGGCGAGTGCTCGGACGGTGCGGGGTCGAGGTGGAATCGACCGGTTACGCCCTCCACCTGATGGAAACGGGAAGCGGGAAGCTCCCGGCATTGAAACGGGCTCTCTCCTATCGAGGGCTCACCCCCGCCGACTGCGTCATCCTGGGGGACGGCGACAACGACGTGGCGATGCTCCGGGCCGCCGGCTTCGGGGTAAGCTTCGCGTCGGCGAGTTACCGGGCCCGGCGGGCGGCCCGGTACGTCACGGAGGCCGGGTTCGCCGCCGGCTTCGTAGAAGGGCTTAAGGCGAGTGGAATCCTCGACTGACCGGTCCTTCCGGGAGGGACCGAACGTGCTCGTCGGACAGTGTGCTCGGTGCAGCGCCCCCGCCACGCTCGGATGCACCATTTGCGGTCGTACCTTCTGCCGGAACTGCCTCGACTTCGACGAGCGCATCTGCTCCGACTGCCTCGAGTCCCAGAAGCATGCGAAGAGCCCGGTCGAGGCGCGTCCGCCGCCGTCCCGCCGGATCCACCGGTCCCCGCCCCGGCCGAGCCGGATTCAGTAATCGTAGCCGGGCAGGACGAACGGCCCTTTGGGCGACGCGCGTCCGAGGAGCAGCAGGACCACGCCGAACGCTCCCGTGAACATTCCGAAACCGAACGCCGCCCATGCGTACGGCCCAATGGTCGACGTGAACTCGTGGCCGGCCACCGTCAATCCCCCGCTCCCCCCGAGGTAGTGGAGGAGCAGGTTGAGGACGACCGCCAAGCCCCAACCCAGGACGATCAGGACGCCGCCCGCGATGAAATACCCCATCCGCTCGTCCCCGCCCGGGTCGAGCGGCGGGACGGCCGGCGTCTCCTGGATGTCGACCACGGCGGAGGCAGTTCCACTCCCCGTAAAGCGGTTTTCGCTCCGCCGTATCCGGGTGGCCCCGACCCCGTCTGAGTCAACAGATCCGCGGGAGCTGTTCCCCGCTGGGGAGGTCGAGGAGGCGGGTCGTGCCGAGGGAGGTCCCGACCCGCACGTACGGGATGTCCGTGGTGGGCGGCTCGACCGAACCGATCACCGCGGCCCCCTCGCCCAGCGTCGACCGCGCTTTCTCGGCCTGAGCCGCGGGAACGAACGCGATGAACCGACCCTCGTTCGCTACCGAGAACGGCTCGAGACCGAGGATCTCGCACGCCCCTCGCACCTCCTCCCGCACCGGTACGCTCTCTTCCTCGACCCGGAACGGTAAGCGGGCGGACTCCCCGATTTCGACGAGGGCGCTCGTGAGCCCTCCGCGGGTGAGGTCCCTCAGGCAATGAACCTCGATGCCCGCTTCGAGGAGGGCTAGAACGGGGGCCGCCAGCGGAGCACAGTCGCTCGAAATCTCCGACTCGAACTGGAGCCCTTCCCGCTCGGCCATCACGGCGATCCCGTGGCGCCCGATATCACCGTTGATGACGATGGCGTCGCCGGCCCGCACGCTCGCCGGTCCGACCGTGAGCGTGGTCTCGATGACTCCGACCCCGGCAGTGTTGATGTAGACCCCGTCCCCGTGGCCCTTATCGACGACCTTCGTGTCGCCGGTGACGACCCGGACCCCCGCCGCCTTGGCGGCCGCCCCCATCGAGAGCACGACCCTCCAGAGGTCCTTGAGGGGGAGCCCCTCCTCGAGGATGAATCCGGCGCTCAGGTAGAGCGGCCGGGCCCCGCACATCGCGAGGTCGTTGACGGTGCCGTTCACGGCGAGGCTCCCGACGTCGCCGCCCCGGAAGAACATCGGGCGGACGACGAACGAATCGGTCGTAAACGCGAGCCGTCCCCCCGGCGGGGGCAGGATGGCGCCGTCATGCAGCGGGGTGAGCGCCTCGTTCGAGAACACGGGGAGAAAGATTCCCTCGATGAGTTCCCGCGTCATCCGCCCACCACCGCCGTGACCCATCTGGATGGTGGGGTTGTGGTCGAGCGGGATGGGGCACTTCAGCGTGAACTCCTCGATCATCCGCCCGTCCCCTCCGCGGCCGCGGCGGACGGGGCCCCGGCCGGTTCGTGCCGCCGGTACTTGTAGTAGGCGGCGCACGCTCCCTCGGCGGACACCATCGTGGCCCCGAGGGGATGGAGCGGGGTGCATTTCGTCCCGAACGCGGGACACTCCTGGGGCTTGCGGATCCCCTGGAGGACGAGTCCCGAGATGCATTCCGGGTTCTCCTGGGCGACGTGGTCGTCCACACGGAATCTCTTGGCGGCATCGAACGCCGCGTAGGTCGGAGCGAGCCCTAGCCCGCTCGCGGGGATCTCCCCGATCCCACGCCACTTCCGCGGGACGACCGTGAACACCTCGGCGAGAAGTGCCCGGGCCGGCACGTTCCCCTCCCGTCGGACCGACCGCGCGTACTGATTCTCGACCTCGGCCCGTCCTTCCTCGAGTTGAAGGACGCACATGTGGACCCCTTGCAGGATGTCGAGGGGTTCGAACCCCGTGACGACGATCGGAACGTGGTACTTCCGGGCCAGGGGCTCGTACTCGGTGTAGCCCATCACCGTGCAGACGTGGCCGGCGGCGAGGAACCCCTGCACCCGGTTCTTGCGGGAGCCGAGGATCGCCTCCATCGCCGGAGGGACGAGCACGTGCGAGACGAGGACGGAGAAGTTCGTGATTCCCTCCTCTTTCGCCCGATGAACGGCCATCGCGTTCGCCGGTGCGGTGGTCTCGAACCCGACGGCGAGGAAGACGACCTCCTTGCTCGGGTTCTCGCGCGCGATGCGAAGGGCGTCCATCGGCGAGTAGACGATGCGGACATCGCCACCGCTCGACTTCACCTGAAACAGGTCGCTCTCGGAACCCGGGACGCGCAGCATGTCGCCGAACGAGCAGAAGATGACGTCGGGCCGACCCGCGATCGCGACCGCCTGGTCGAGCACCTCGAGCGGGGTCACGCAGACCGGGCAGCCGGGACCGTGCAGCAGCGTGATCCTGGGCGGCAGCAGGGTATCGATCCCGAACCGAACGATCGCGTGCGTCTGCCCACCGCACACCTCCATGATCGTCCATGGGCGGGTAGTGACCCGCGCGATCGCCGCGGCCAACGTCCGGGCCGTGGCCGCGTCCCGGTACTCATCGAGGTACTTCATCAGACCGGAGCGCCCCCGGCGGTCGAGGCGTCGCGGAGCTGTTCGAGTTCTCCGATCTGCCGCGCGTACTCGAAGACCTGTTGCGCTTCCTTCTCGTCGAGGCGACTGATCGCGAACCCGACGTGCACGATCACGTAGTCGCCGACGCGCGCCTCGGGAGTGTACGCGAGGCTTACCTGCTTGATGATCCCGCCGAATCGGACTCGGGCCATCTTGAGGTTCTCGTCCGTCGGGTCGATGCTCTCGATCCGCCCGGGGATAGCGAGGCACATAGGATGGTTCCCTCACTCCGACCGGCCCTCGCCGGCGTGGAGACTCACCATGGGGCCCCGGGTATTAACCCGCGCGGTGGCCAGGATTTGACCGACCGAGATTCCCCCGTCGTTCGGAGGGATGCGAGCGTGCCAGATCGGTTCCAGACCGGCCTTCTCGAGCCCGTCCAGCGTGAGCTCGGTCAGTCGTCGGTTCTGGAAGCAACCTCCCGTAAGAGCGACGCGCCGCTCACCGATTCGCTGGGCGACCTCAACGATTCCCGCGGCCAGCGTGGAATGGAACCGGGCAGCGGCTCGGGTCACGTCGGTGCGGTCGGCGAGGATCGCTTCGACCGTGGGGCCCCAGTCGAGAACCAGCCGACCGTGAGTCTCCGTGACCCGGAACGGGTACGGGGGGGCCCGCGAGAGGTCGTAGGGGGCGGGGCCCGCCGCGAATTCGACCGCCATCGCGGCTTCTCCCTCGAAATCACTCTTCTGGACCAGACCAAGGAGCGAGGCGACCGCGTCGAAGAGCCGTCCCGCGCTGGTGGTGGGCACGACATTCACTGAACGACGAAGCATCTGGGAGACCACACGGGCCTCTTCGGAGTCGAACGGCGCCACGGCAGGTTTCCCCTTCTCGAGGGCCGGAGCACCTTGTAGCTCGTAGAGGAGTCCCGCCGCCGAGCGACGGGGCTCGCGGACCGCAGCGTCTCCCCCCACTAGGGGGAAGGAGCGGACGTGGGCTACCCGCTCGAAGCCGGAACCGTCGACTCGAAGAAACTCTCCACCCCAGATCGTGCCATCGGTTCCGTAGCCGGTCCCGTCCCACGCGACACCGAGAGCCGGCGGGTCGGCCCCCGCGTCGGCGAGGCACGAGAGCACGTGCGCATAGTGGTGCTGAACGGCGAGGGACGGGAGACCAAGGCGAAGGGCGTAGCGCGTCGAGAGGTAGTCCGGGTGGGCGTCGTGCGCCACGAGGTTCGGAGAGAATTCGTAGAATCGTCGGAGGTCATCGATCGCCCGCTGGAACGACGCAAAGGTCTCCTCGTTGTCCAGGTCGCCGAGGTGCTGGCTCACCACCACCTGGTCGCCGAGACCGATGGAAACCGTGTTCTTCAGTTGAGGTCCCACCGCGAGCACGGAGGGCACGGGACCTCCGACGCCGAGAGAGAGCGGAGCGTACCCTCGCGCGCGACGGAGGATCTGGAGTCGGCCCCGGAGGACCCGAGTGACGGAGTCGTCGACGGGCCTCAGCACCGCCCGGTCGTGGACCAAGAACACGTCCGCGAGCCCGCGAAGACGACGCCGGGCCTCCTCGTCGCCGATGCAGATCGGCTCGTCGGAGAGGTTCCCGCTGGTGGCCACCAAGGGGACGCCCACCTCGCGCAGGAGCAGA
>CAZCNZ010000030.1:0-3022 GCA_964500245.1 uncultured Thermoplasmatales archaeon
AAGCCCTGGTCAACAGCCCTCGCCTGGCTGACGGTCATCGGCTGGCCATAGACGGTAGCCGCCGGAGAACTCGACTCCGGTGACGCGAGCCCGAAGCCCGGGCTGGCATAGCCGTTCACGCCCGAATTCACGGCTCCGAACGACTGGTCGGCGGCCGTAACGGCCAATCCGCCCGGGCCGGGACTAAGGTACAGCGACTCTGAGGAGATCCCCGCTGTACCGTATCCATAGGGGTCGTAGCCCTGGGTAGCGGTGCCGAAGAAGTCAAAGCCGTGTGGCAGCAGGATGAAGCCGTCGTAGCCGTTGAACGGACCCTGGAGGGCGATGGTCACGCCCAGCCGGGACTTGTGGTCCGAGAACAGGTGATGGGCCCAGCACCGGTAACCGACGAGATAGACCTCCGCCGTGCCGCTCAACGAGCCCGCCTTGGACCCGGAGCCGCTCGCACCGTCGAGCTTCGTGTACGCGTACGACATGTTCCAATTGGCCGCGGACGTCGCCGTGGACGACGAGTTCCACATGTAGACTCCCGTCAGGTTCAGCGGGACGAGACCGAGCGAAGGGCTGAACGAGACCGACGCCTCAGCAACTCCCGTCACGTTGAGGGACGCCGTGCGCGTCACGGTCTGGTTCGCCACCTCGAGCGCCTGGGTGATTGCGCTACATGCCGCGACCGATGCGTTCAGGATCCCGAGGGCCGGGACCGGTTGGCCCTTCACGTAGACGGTCGAGCCGTTCGTGATGTTCGCGAAAGCTCCGTCGATCTCCTGAGCGTGGTAGAAGTACGAGACGGTGAGATTCGGCTTCGTCAGGTTCGACCAGACGGTGACGCCGACCGTCCGTTGCTCCTCGAGCATGGTGATGCCCGACGTCGTGTTCTTGACGACCGTGAAGACCACGGTCCAGCCGAACGAACTGTTGTAGGTGATCGTGACGTTATTGAACGTGAAGGTCCAGTTCGACCACCCTTGTCCGCCGTACGCCCACTGGGTATCGGAGGGGGGCGGACCTCCGCCTCCCGAGGAAGTCCCGGGGGACGAGCAGGTACTCGTGGAACTGGCCGCCCCTGCTCCCGAACCCGCACCGGCGCTCGCCGTGCCGGAGATCGTCGGCACGATTGCGAGGGCCAACAGGAGCACAACTCCCACGGCAATCCAGCCTCTCTTTCCGCCGAGATTCGCCATACAAACCTTCTGACGGAACCGCTACCGTCGTGGCGTCGAGCCGGAACCCCCACTTAAGGGGAGGGCTCATCCGGGACCGCTCCGGCTGGACCGCGTGCTAGGCCGTAGCACGACCCCTGGCCAGGGTCGCCGGACTCGAGCGGATTCAGGGTTTTGACTGCTGAGATTGCCCCGGCGGCGAGCTCGCCTGCTTGCCTGCGTCTCCGCCCCCCAACAGCGGCGGCATGATTGGGACCATGGTGCCCAGCGGATGGCCCGTGACGCCGGCCACCAGTCGGTCGATGCCCATCATGAGCAGGGCGAGAGCGAGGAAAAAGATCAGGAGCCACAACGCGAGCAACGGCTCGACCAGCACGATTAACGCAAGGGCGATCGAAAGCACCCCGACGATTACGGCCAAGGTCCGGTACCACATCGGTAGTTTCACTGTGCCCGTAGCCATAGAGACCTCGCCCGCGGAGGGCCTCCCCGGGTCTATAATAATGACGAGGAGACCGCCGGCGAGAGAGCCGGGCATCGACCACCCGAGTCCCGCCGAATGACCCGAGTAGAGTGGTAATCGGCCTGGACTGCTCCCGATCCGGATGCCGCTACCGAGGTCCCGCTGATCCAGTGCCTCACGACGGCTAAGGTGGCGCCGACCCCGGTGCGCGCCGGCCCGCGTGCTTGCGTCGGCGCACCAGAACGAGGACAGCGATCACGGCGGCGAGGACGACGGCGATGCCGAGGCCGACCTCGACGTCCGTTCCGTTGAGGCCGCCGATCGAACCGCCGGGACGCGGCGAGGGAGGCGGGACCGGCGCGTATTCGTAGGCCCCAAGGTCCCACGGACCGGTCTGGGGCCGCGCATTTCCCGCCGCGTCAATCGCCGGCACCTGACCCGCCAAGTTAACCCCGGCCCCGATCACGGGCGAAGTGGCCTTCACGTGGAGGTCGAGGGTGAAGTTCGTGCCGTTCCCCCAATCGGTGAGATAGTCGCCCGCCGTCGGGGGGGCCGAGAGGGCCGGAGTGAACGTCACCCAGGGTTGCGGAGACCCGGGCCCCACTCCGGTCACCGTCCGGACGACTCCGTCGTAGTCGTATTCGACGTGGTCGCCCACGCGGATCGTCCCGTTGACGTGCGGATTCACCGGCGGGTCCTGCACTTGGAGGGTCACGTTGGTCGTGGTCCCCCCGCTCAGATACTCTTCGAAGTCAGGATAGTTGACGAATTCGGGGTTCACGTCGCGAAGGCTGTTCTGGTCGTGGGGGAACGTGTAGTTCGAGCCGACCCACTGGGAGAGCGTGTACTCGGTCCCGTCGTAACCGATGTCGCCGGCGTAGGCGTAGTCGCTTCCGAGGAGGTTATCGTCGCTCCCGAGCGGCGCCAGCCCTGCGGGGTCGAACGAGAAGACCGCCCCCCACCCGGAGGGAATCCAAACGATGTTGTTCCGGAGGCTGATGTTCGTCACGCCACCTTGGAAGAGGATGGCGGGACTCTGGTCGAGCGGCGCCATCACGAAGTCGTTGTTGAAGACCTGCACCTCGTTGAGCACCGACCCCGGGTCCGCCGAGATCCGGATCATCCACGAGCCGGAGGCGGCGAACAGGTTGTCGAATATCGTGACGTTGACGTAGTCGGCGTCCTCGCAGTAGACGAGCGCGGTCGACTCCGGGATGTACCCGTAGTAGTCGTTCCCCTCGATCAGCAGGTTTCGGATGGTGGCGTAACTGTTCGACCCGGCGAACAGGTAGATTCCGTCCCCGTGCCAGCCGGACCAGTAGCCGTTCCGGACGTAGGGATAGAAGTCGTGGATCCGGTTGAACGCGATCGTGACGTTCACGAGCTGGGCCGCGGG
>CAZCNZ010000031.1:0-9698 GCA_964500245.1 uncultured Thermoplasmatales archaeon
GCCCGGTCGCGGTCGGCCGACGCGAGGAAGGGGAGCAGGTGGTCCCGCTGGGAGTACGACCCCATCCCACCGGTGTAGCCACCCTTGTCCCCTTCGAGCGCACGCTTGAAGTCCTGGACGGCGGGCATCGGGTAGACCCCCGAGTCGGTCACGAACGCCATCAGGCTGAACTCCTCGCCCTCGAGCTTCTCCTCGAAGAGCACCCGCTGGCCCTGGACGAGGATCGACTTCGCGTAGGCCGCGCCGTCCTTCGGCTCTGTGAAGTCCGAGCCCTGCACCCAGACCCCCTTTCCGGCGGTGAGGCCGGTCGGCTTCACGACGAAGGGGCCCGGGAATTCCGCGACCGCACGGTCGACCTCCTCGAGGGCCGCGGGAGCCGCGAAACGGGGCTGGCCCTCGACCCCATGGCGCTGGAGGAGTTCCCGGCAGAACAGTTTCGAGCTCTCGATCTGGGCGGCCGCCCGGTCCGGGCCGACCGTCGGGATCCCCGCGGCCCGCAGGGCGTCCGCGACCCCAGCGGCGAGAGGGGCCTCGGGCCCGATGACCGCGGCCTCCGCGCCCGACTCGCTCGCGAACGCGACCACTTTGGAGGCATTCGTCGGGTCGATTCGGGCGGACTGCTTCGCCATCCGCTCGAGACCCGGGTTCGCGTTCGAGCTCGCCACGTAGAGCTCCGAGCCCGCCCGGTGGAGCGCGATTCCGATCGCATGTTCTCGGGCGCCGCCCCCCACGACGAGAAACCGCATGGCCGTTCGGCGGAGGAGGCGATGAACGGTATAATATGGGCGTCGGCGCGGACCTTCCGAGAGGCGCACCGCCCGCCTCGCGGCCGCCACGCTTAAGAAGCGGTCGCTGGTGGCCGGGCTCCCGGTGCCATCGATGGAGATTCGCGTCGTGGAGAAGGAGCACGACCTTCTCCGGGTCGAGTTCCCGAAGGGAGAGGAGACCCTCCTGATCCCGCTTGTCGAGGCGCTCCAGAAGGAGGAGAAGGTCGTCGAGGCCCGCTACTACCTCGGCCACCCGTTCCTCGACCGCCCGACGCTCTACGTGAAGACGAAGGGTGAGAAGCCCCAGCAGGTGCTGAAGCGGGTCCTCAAGGACCTGACCGACCTCTACGGGGACCTGCTCACCGACTTCGAGAAGAAGGCGGACAAGGTCAAAGCCTGACGAACGGGAGGGCCGGGCGATGCTGAAGGAGTGCGCACAGCACGGATACTTCCGGGCGGAGAACTGCCCCGTCTGCGGCCAGCCCGGTCGGTTCCTGATGAACGACCGGGAGCTCGACCACCTGGGTCGGATCGTCACCGGTATCTTGCGGCACTTTCCGGACCGCTACCAGCTCCCGATCGACCCGCACGGATGGGTCCCGCTCCCCCAGATCGTCCGCGCGATCTCCCAGAAGCACCCCGCCTACCACTGGCTTCGGCCCCAGCACCTGATCGCGATCGTCGAGACCGACGCGAAGGGCCGCTACGAAGTCCGGGACGACCGGATCCGGGCGACCTACGGCCACACGGTCGACGTCGACCTCGACCTCCCCACCGAGAACATCCCGGATCACCTGTACTACCCGGTGACCCCCGAGGAGGCCGCGATCGTCCTCGAGGTCGGTTTGAAACCGTCGGACCGCAAGCGGGTGCACCTCTCGAAGACGGCCGAGGATGCCCATGCGGCGGGCGCGGTTCGCACCCCCGAGCCCGTGATCCTCGAGGTGGACGCGAAGCGCGCCCGGGCGGACGGCATTGTGATCATGAAGGCGGGCAAGACGGTCTTCCTCGTCGACCGGGTCCCTCCGGAATACCTCAGCCGGTCCGCCGCAGTGCTGGCGCCGGCGACGGGCGAGCAACCCCCCGCCGAAGAGAACTGACGCCGCTCCGCCGGGAACCTCGGGTCTACGCGAAGCCGTCGTTCGCGACGTTCGCGTTGTAGAGCGTCGTGATGTACACCCCGATCGTGAGTCCGGTCGAGACCGGGTACGGGTTCGTGAACACGAAGTAGTAGGTGTCGGTCACGTCCGGCGCGTAGACGATCGGAGAGTTGTACGTCGGCGCCACCGAATAGAGCGGCGTCGGCGTCCCGCCCGCCTCGAACTGGGTCCACTCGCTCGAGTTGTAGACCGTGACCCCGATGTTGACTCCGACCGGGTGGGTGGTGGTGAAGTTCCCGGTGACGTAGTCGCCCCCTGTGATCTCCCCCGAGATGACGGTGTAGTTCCCCGGGCCCAGGGTGTAGGTGCCCGCGGTCGTGAGGGGGTCGGTCGTCAGGCTGGGCGGGCCGCTCAGAACCGCGGAGACGATCGCGTACGTGAGGCCCAGGATGACCACGACCACCACGAGCGTCCGGAACGCCCGCGTGAGGTGAAGCCAGCGGCGGACCTTCGGAGGGGCGGAGGCCACCTGGGCGGCCGAGAGGGGGTGCTCCGCCCCGCAGATCCCGCACTTCGCCGCGCCCGCGGGGACGGCCACGCCGCAGAAACGGCACGTGCCCCATTCAGCGGCAGGGTCCGGCGGAGCGGTGGCGGCCATCGGTGGTCGGGTCGAGCCCTCGGCCCCCCTTTTGGGGTTTCGTACGAACCTACGAGGGTACTGCCTTCTTCCGCGGCGTCCCGAGGTTCACGAGGACGTTCTTGCGACGGGAGAAGGTATCGAGGGCGCGCGTGCCCTGCTCGAAGCCGACCCCGCTCGACTTGACGCCCGCGAACGGGGTCTGCGGGTAGGTGGTCGGAGAGTCGTTCACGACCACCATGCCGCTCTCGAGGCGACGGGCGACCGTGTGTGCGGTTCCGAGGTCCCGGGTCCAGAGCGCGGAGAGCAGCCCGTAGGGGGTGTCGTTCGCGGCCCGGATCGCGTCCTCGGTATCCGAAAACGACGCGACGACGAGCACCGGCCCGAAGATCTCCTCTCGAACGGCACGCGAGCTCGTCGGGACGTCCGTGAGGATCGTCGGGCGAACAAAGTTCCCCGCTACGAGGGGAGGGGTGTCGACCTTCGAGCCGCCGGCGGCCACTTTCCCCCCATCGTTCCGAGCGACCTCGACGTAGTCAAGCACCCGCGTCGCCTGCTCCGGCGAGACGAGCGGGCCCATCTCGGTCCCGTCGGCCGTTCCCGGACCGAGCTTGAGCGCGTCGGCGATCCCCCGGACCTTCTCGAGGAACGCCTGCCGGATGCTCTCGTGGACGAGGAGGCGAGAGGCGGCCCAGCACATCTGCCCTGCGTTCTGGAAGATCCCATACCCGATCCCCTTCGCGGCCCGCTCGAGGTCGGCGTCCGGGAAGACGATCACAGGGCCCTTGCCGCCGAGCTCGAGCGTGAGCGGAAGGAACCGACGCGACGCGAGCTCCGCGATCCGCCGCCCCACGTCGCCGCCGCCCGTGAACGTGACGGAAGCGCAGCGCGGGTCCTCGATCAGTCCCTCTCCCACCACGGCGCCGCTCCCCGGGAGCACGTTGAGGATCCCGTCCGGGATCCCGGCCTCCTTCGCGAGGCGAGCGAAGGCGACCGCGGTGAGCGGGGTGAGGCTCGCCGGTTTCAGGACGACCGCGTTCCCCGCCGCGAGGGCCGGGGCGACCGAGCGGACGGCGAGGAGGAGCGGGTAGTTCCACGGGGCGATGTGCACGGTCACGCCGAGCGGCTCGCGGAGCGTGTAATCGAACCGAGGGCCCGGGACCGCGATCGTCTCGCCTTCCAGTTTGTCGGCCGCGCCCGCGAAGTACTCGAGAGTCCGAATCACGTAGGCGATGTCCCCGCGGGATTCCCGAAGGGGCTTCCCCTGGTTGAGCGTCTCGAGCCGGGCGAACGTATCGGCCTGGGACTCGAGGAGCGAGGCGAGGCGGAAGAGCGCCTTCGCCCGACGGGCCCCGTCGTCCGCCGCCCAGTTGGTCTCACGGAACGCCCGGTCGGCGGCCTCCATCGCGTGGCGCGCATCGTCCCGCGATGCGACGGCCGCCTCGGCGATCGGTTGGTTGGTCGCCGGGTCGAGCACCGGGCGATGCTCCCCTCGGGTCGCCGGGACCTCGTGACCGTCGATGATGAGCTCGTACTTCGGTTCGGCGTGCGCCGCCATGGCCGGTCGCGGCCACGGCCTACCGACCACTTAGCGATTCGGGCCGAGACCTAGGGACCCATCGGGTAGCCGCGTCCCTTCCATGCCACCGGCTTTTTCCTCAGTCCACGGCCGAGCGACGTGGCGAGCAACACCACGTAGTACGCCACGGCCACCGGAAAGAGGAGACCGTAGACCGCTTTCGAACCCACCGCCCGCGTGAAGACGACGTGCTTTCCGAAGAGCGCGAAATAGAGGAACCCTCCCATCCCGGTCAGCACCAGGTCTCCGGTCACGAGACCGAGCGGCAGGAGGCCGAGCGGGAGCAGGAACAATCCGACCAACCCCGCGATCGAGCCGACGAGGCGGGACGCGGAGAACTCGGTACCATGAACGTTCTTGAGGAGCCCTTCGAAGAGTTCGGCCCGGTTCCGGTACATCCTCGTCTGAGCGAGCTTCGGGGCCCATGCGAGCCGAAGGTTTCGGCCGGCTGCGCGGTACCGCCGGGCCATCGCGATGTCTTCGAGCACGATCGAGCGGATCGCCTCATGACCCCCCAGCGCAAAGTAGACGGACCGCGGGGTGAGCCAGAACTGCCCGTTCGCCATCGCGGCCCGGGAGTGCGGTCGGTTGACGTGCGGGGCACGGAAGTACGTCACGACCACCTGGATGTAGAACGGCAGGACGAGGCGCTCCCAGAAGCTCTGCATCTCGACCTGCGGGGCGATCGTTGCGAGGTCCGCCCGCTCCCGGAGCGCCCACTCGACGGTGGTCCGGACCGCGGAAGGGTGCGTCCGCACATCGGCATCCATGAACAGGATCCATTCCCCGGTGGCGGCGCGAGCGCCGTTCCAGCACGCCCAGCTCTTGCCGACCCAGCCCGAGGGAAGAGGGCCGGGGTTGGCCCGACGCACTCTTGACGCCCGGGCGTCGATCACCGCACCGGTTCCGTCGGTGGAGCTATCCTCGGCTACGATCACCTCGAGGTTCGGGTAGTCCTGCGCGAGGAGACCGTCCAGGGTAGCGGGTAGGTCGAGTTCCTCGTTGCGCGCGGCGATGACCACGCTCACCCGCGGCAGGGTCTCGGAAGGGGACGTCGGCGGTGCGGGGTCGAGGCGAGGCATCTGGGCGGCGAAGAGGAGCGCGACTCCCTGGTAGAGGAGGACCGCGACGGACGCTAGGACGAGGACGAGCTCGGCCCAGAGAGGGACCATCGCCCGGCGTAGACGCCCTCTATTAAAGCCGTGGCCGCTGCACGGGTGGAGCGCGCGAGATGGCCACGGTGGAGCACCCTCGGGTTCGCCCGGGAGTTCTCGAAGAGCGCCTCTACCAGACCCGCATCGCGGAGGTCGCGGTCGAGCGGAACACGCTCGTCGTGCTACCCACCGGTCTCGGTAAGACGGCGATCGCCCTGCGCGTCATCGCCGAGTATTTGCGTCGGGCCCCGACCGATTCGGTGCTGCTGCTCGCCCCCACGCGGCCGCTGGTCCTGCAGCATGCCGGGGAGGTTGCCCGCACGCTCCTCGCCCCGGAACCGCTCACCCTGACGGGTGCGATCGCGCCCGAACGACGGGCGGCGCTCTTGCGGCCTCCCCAGGTGGTGGCGGCCACTCCCCAGGTCGTGGGGAACGACCTCACGGCCGGGCAGTTCCCGCTCGACACGTTCTCCCTGATCGTGTTCGACGAAGCGCATCGGGCGGTGGGCGACTACCCGTACGTCGCCATCGCGAAGGCGAACCGGGAGGGGCCGCGGGCACGGGTGCTCGCGATGACCGCCTCTCCCGGCGGAAGTCGACACCGCATCCGAGAGGTCTGGGCGAACCTCGGGATCGAACAGTTCGAGTACCGCACGGAGACGAGCCCCGACGTGGCCCCGTACATCCACGGGATCGGGGTGGATACCGTCACCCTGCCGGTCCCACCCGAGGTACGCCACCTCGCGATCCTTCTACGAGCCGCGGTTCAGCGACAGGTCGATGTGTTGCGAAAGCTCGACTTGCTGCCGCCGGGGGAAGCCGGCCGACGGGTCCTCCTGGAGGTCGGTAGTCGCGTGCACCGGCAAATCGCTGCCGAGCAGTCCCAGTCAGGGACGGCCTCGGGAATCCTATGGAAGGCGAACACCGCCCAAGCGGCGGCGATGAAGGGCCTCCACGCGCTCGAGCTCATCGAGACGCAGGGGGTCGACTCCCTCCGGGAGTACTTCGCTCGGCAGCGGCCCGGTGAGGGACGCCGGTGGACCGCTTCCCTGCGGGCCTTCCTCGGGGACCCGGACGTCGAGGAGGTGGTCCGACGGCTCGGGTCGCTCACGGTGGAGCATCCGAAGCTCGCGAAGACGGTCGAAATCGTCCGGACCGAACTCCACCGGAACCCGAACGCGCGCGTGATCGTCTTTTCCCAGTACCGCGACACCGTCGACCGGGTCGTCGAGGAACTGGAACGGCTCCACGACCCCGGCGTTCGCGCCGCCCGCTTTGTCGGTCAGGCGAGCCGCGGAAACGACGCGGGGCTTTCCCAGAAGGAGCAGGGATCGCTCCTCGACCGGTTCCGGGCCGGCGAGCGGAACTGCCTCGTCGCGACGTCCGTCGCGGAGGAGGGGCTCGACATCCCTTCGACCGACCTCGTCGTCTTCTATGAACCGGTACCGGACGTCATCCGCACGATTCAGCGACGCGGACGCACGGGACGGGTCCGCACCGGTCGCGCGGTCGTCCTGGTGGCGGAAGGGACGCGGGACGTGGGACTCGACCGATCGGCGTTCTCCCGCGAACGACGGATGCACGAGATGCTGGTCGAGGTCCAGACCGAGATCGAGAAGGGCCACGCCCCGCCCGCCCCCGAACCGAAGCGGGTGCAGCGACTCATCACCGAGTTTCGGTAGGGGAGCCTACCGGCCGGTGCTGCCGAACCCTCCGGCCCGGGAGCGGACCGGGTCGACCTTGCCGGGGCGGAAGACGACGGGCTCGTCCGAGACGAGACGGACCTGGCCGATCCGGTCTCCGACCTCGATCCGATAGGGACCCTCGAAGAGGTACGTGAACGGGACGCGGACCTCGCCCGAGTAATCGGAGTCGATCGTCCCCGGGGCGTTCACCATGAGAACGCCGCGGCTGCTGAGGCCGCTACGCGGGCGCACCTCGAGGAACGTCCCGGGGGGACAGCGCATCCTTAGGCCGGTCCGAACGAGCGTGACGCGGCCGCGTTCGAGTTCGACCGCCTCGGCGCTCGCGAGGTCGAAGCACGCCGAGCCCCGTGTCGCTCGGACGGGGAGCGGGACCTCGGGCGTCCCGGCGACCCGCTCGACCCGGACGATGCGCGCTCGGCGAGGCACGCCGGGGGGAACCGGCCGCTCTCATTACGTTGCGGCCGGCTCTCGCGGCGGACCTGTCTCGGCCGTCTCGCTCTCGGGAACGGTCCCTTCGGTCGCGAGCCACCGGGCCACGATCCGACCCTCCGCCCTGCGCAGTACCTTCCCGAGCGCCGGAGCGCTGCGGCCGGTCTGCTGGGCGAGCCGGGTGAGGGTGATCCGACGGGGAACCGCGTAGTAGCCCATGACCCAAGCTCGGGCGAGCAGACGCGACTGAAGCGGAGTGAGCGTTGTCATACCCTCGTCGAGGGCGTACGGCCGCCCCGACGCCCGGACGACCCGGAACGGGAACTCCTCCCGCTCGAGGCGCTTCAGCACGCGACGGAGCGCACGCTCCTGCCCGTGGAAGGTCGCGATCACCTTCTCCGCGTTGATGCGGAAGGGGGCTGTGGGGGAGATCTCACCGCCAGCGAGAGACAAGAGACGACGAAGCCGTTCGGGGTTCCGCTGGCGGACGAGCAGGATGTAGTCGTGGGTGCGCGGCCGGCGCTCGACCAGCTCGAAGCTCTCGAGGCCGTAGAGCGCTCGGATCCGGCGGGACTCCCGCTCGAGCTCGGACGCCGTCTTGAGGGGCCCCCGCCGCCGGACCCGGAGGAGCTGGAGGCGCCACCCCTGCTCGAGGCGGAGCGTTTCGAGCAGTTCGACCTCCTCGTACTTCTCGAAGAGGCCTTCGGGGATTAGCCCGAGCAGGGCGAGGTCCTCGGTGCGGATTTCGAGGGTGACGGTTTGCATCGCCGGCCGGACCGGAGGTTCCGATATGAACCTTGACCCCCTCCCCCTCGTTTAATAACTTGGGGGATTCGCCGGCGCCTGTGACGTTCCGGTCCCTCGGCGAGTTCCTCACCGCTCTCGAATCCCGAGGCGACCTCGTCCACATCCGTCGGCCGGTGTCGCGCGACCTCGAGATCACCGAGGTGACGCAGCGCGTCCTGCGCGCGGATGGCCCGGCCCTCCAGTTCGAGAATGTCCCGGGGTCAACGATGCCCGTCGTCACGAACCTCCTCGGTTCCCCGCGCCGGATCGCCTTCGCGCTCGGCGCGGAGTCGGTCGATGGGGTGGCGGAGCGCGTCGAGCGGCTCGTCCACCTGCGTCCCCCCGCCGGGGTGCTCGGCGCCGTGCGGGACCTCTCGGGCACGATCGACACGCTCTCGACCCTGCGCTCGCTCGCGCCGAAGCGGGTCCGTTCGGCCCCGTGTCAGGAAGTCGAGGAGACCTCGGTGGACCTCGGCCGTTTGCCGATTCTCAAGTGTTGGCCGAAGGACGGGGGACGGACGGTCACCTTCCCCGTCGTGATCACGAAGGACCCGGAGACGGGGGAGCCGCACACGGGGATCTACCGTCTCCAGCAGTACGGCCCCGACACGCTCGGCATGCATTTCCAGGTGCACCGCGTCGGAGCGAACAACTACCGGAAGTGGGTCGCCCGGGGCGAGAAGATGCCGGTCGCGGCCGTCATCGGTGCCGACCCCGCGACCGTTTTCTCGGGGCTAGCCCCGGTCCCGGAGGGAATCTCCAACTTCGTCTTCGCGGGGTTCCTTCGGGGGGAATCGGTCGAGCTCGTCCCGGCCCGGTCGGTCGACCTCGAGGTGCCTGCGAACGCGGAGATCGTGCTCGAAGGGTACGTCGACCCCACGGAACGCGTCGTGGAGGGGCCGTTCGGCGACCACACGGGGTACTACTCCGCACCGGAGCCGTTCCCGGTCTTCCACGTCACTCGCGTGACGCACCGTGAGCACCCCATCTACCTCACGACCGTAACGGGGAAGCCGCCGACCGAGGACGCCGTCCTCGGGAAGGCCGTCGAGCGGGTCTTCCGGCCGGTCATCCGAATGGTCCTCCCCGAGATCGTCGACATGAACCTCCCGATGGAGGGGTTGTTCATCAACGTCGGGATCGTCTCGATCCGCAAGGCCTACCCCGAGCAGCCACGCAAGGTGATGCACGCCCTCTGGGGCCTCGGCCAGATGATGTTCGTCCGCTACCTCATCGTGGTCGACGACGACGTGGACGTGCACGACCTCTCCGAGGTTCTCTACCGGGTCGGCCTGCAGGCGGACCCGGGACGGGACTTCGAGATCTCGCACGGCCCGGTCGACCAACTGTCGATCTCCAACCCGGTGCCGAACGTCGGGGCGAAGGTCGGGATCGACGCGACCCGCAAGCGGCCCGAGGACGGTTTTCCCCGTCCCTGGCCGGAGGAAATCCGGTCGGACCCGGCGGCGGTCTCGGCCGCCGAGCGTGCGATGCGGGAGGACCCGGTCCTCGCCCACCTGTTGGGCCGCCCGAAACCGTG
>CAZCNZ010000032.1:0-7456 GCA_964500245.1 uncultured Thermoplasmatales archaeon
CGCTCCGATCAAGACGATTATCGCTCCGACTAACCTACGCCCTTTGTTCGCCATGCTAGGCCCTGGCGTGCGGCTATCGCGTCCGTCCCCTTAGACCCTTGGTTCCTCGAGGGAGGGCGCTCGAAAGGCCGTCTGTGCCCAGCAAGGCACCCATTACATGGCCATTGAAACACCATTGATTGAAAACGGAATAATGTAAAACACGTGACAGACAATCATTGGTATCTCATTATCCAAGCCCTGTTTGGTTACCCTGTCGAACACTGCCGGGGGGCACTTCGCGCTAGGCGACCGCCCGAACGTGGCGGTCTCGTCGGCCGCAGATCCGTTGGACAGCGTGGGTATTCATATGCATATACATATTCGCTAGCCCTGGCCGTAGCGCGGTTGAAATCACTGCTAGTTTCCGCATCGCACCGGGTCGGTGGGCTGAACTGGAACCACGAGGGGCGAGGTCGGGTTTCGCCGGGGAGGAACGGCTGGACAACCATTCGAATCTAGTTCCCGCGCACGGCCCCGGCTGAACGAATGTGGAGGGGGCCTTAGGCTGGAGAGGGCAAACGACTGAGTCCCTACGGTGAGAACTTGAATAATCGTGCGACCCAGAAGGGTAGGTCTATTAGATAGGGCCGTTCTCGGAAAGGCAGGAGGTCCTTCCGCATCCTCGGGACGAACGATCATGATGGCGGCCAACGGGAAGAAAATCTGGATGGACGGTCGTTTGGTCGACTTCGCTGATGCCCAGGTGCACGTCCTCAACCACACGCTTCACTATGGGGTGGGGGTCTTCGAGGGCATTCGGGCCTATCCCACAGCCCGGGGGGGTGCCGTCTTCCGCCTTCGCGAGCACGTCGACCGCCTCGTCGCTTCCGCGAAGTTCTACCACATGCCGATTCCGTACTCTACGGAGGAAATCGAGCGGGCGGTCCTCGAAACTCAGGCCGCGAACGGAATTCTGCCGTCCTACATCCGCCCTCTGGTGTACCGGGGTGAGCCCGCCCTGGGGGTCAAGAATCTCAAGGGACGAGTGTCGCTCGCGATTGCGGCAATCCCCGCCAAGAAGTACCTGGGCGACGGCTCCGAGACCGGCATCCGCGCGAAGATCTCCCCGTTCCGCAAGCCACCGTCCGAGGCCCTGCCTTCGTTCGCCAAGGCCACCGGGAACTACGCCAACAGCTACCTCGCGGGCGCGGACGCCATGCAGGATGGCTACGAGGAGGCGATCCTGCTCGACAGCCGCGGGTTCGTCGCCGAGGGGACCGGCGAGAACATCTTCGTGGTCCGTGGGGGGACCGTCTACACGCCCGGACTCGAGTCCGACATCCTGCTCGGGATCACCCGGGACACCGTGCTCCGGGTCGCCGCCGACCTCGGGTATCCGGTGGTCCAGAAGCTCGTCTCCGTGAACGAGCTCTTGTCGGCCGACGAAGCGTTCTTCAGCGGAACGTACGCCGAGATCGCCCCGATCAAGGAGGTCGGTCATTACCGGATCGGGTCGAGCGTTCCGGGTCCGGTGACCCGCAGGATCATGGACCTCTATTTCCGGGCCATCCGAGGCGAGGCGCCGGAATACGCGAAATGGTTGACCCCAGTTCCGCCGTTGGTCCAGGTGCCGACACCCACGGTGTCCCGCCGGTAGGGGTCACGGCGGCCTGAGGAGCACTCAGTCCTCGGGTTCCGGAACTTCCGGGACCGGGGGAGCTGTGTGAGAGCAGGTGTGGCTGTGCGGGTCGGGCCTCCAGACGAGCTCGATCCGCAGGCCTTCAGGGCCCCGGAGGAACAGCGAGCGTGAGTCCTCCCGTTCCTTCTCGCCGGTGATCACGACGCGAGCGCGGCCGACCCGGCTCCGCAGCCCCGTCCACTCGCTCACCCGCAGCGCGATGTGGTCGATCCCCCCGAGCGTCTCCCCATCCTTGGCATCCCGGAGCCCAAGAACCTGGTCTCCAAAGAGCAGGAACGTGTGATCCGCTCCCTCTCCGATCACGTCCATGCCGAGCTGTTCGACGAAGAAGCGCTTCGCCTTCGCCCGGTCATGGACCCGTACATCCACGTGGTCGAAGCCAACGAGACCAAACTCTCTGGGGGCGGAATGGCTCGGCACGTCCGGCCGACAGCTTCCCCTGCTATATCCGCTGGGGGTCGGGGTCGCCCGAGTTGAGAGGAGCATTCGTTCGTTGGTCGGGACGGCCTGACAGTATGGTTATGGCCGTGCTCTCCATCAATACCAGCGCGGATGGGGGAGCTCACCGACGCCGAAGGCGACGTGTATCACGCGCTGGCCCGCCTCGCGCAGCGGACCCCGTTCGTGGAGGTGCTGGCCGAAGCCGGCACGGGACTGTCGGTCCGGTACAATGGGCACTCGACCACGTTCCAGTCCCCTCCCCGCATTCGGGGAGCGGTGTTCCGGGCCTGGACCGGGGCCGGTTGGACAGAGGTTTCGGTTTCCGGGCTCGACCTCCCTACCCTTCGGTTCGCGGAAGCGGCGATCGAGCGGGTGTTGACCCACCGACCGGCGCGAGAGGCCCCTCCGGGGGATTCCTCGACCGCCCGGATCGAAAAAGCGACGGAAACGCCGCACTCGATGCGGGACATGGCCGAAGCGGAGATGCGGGAACTGGCTCGTGACGCCTACTCCTGGGTCGCCGGGATGCCGGATATCCATGAAACGGACGTCCAGATCAGCTGGCGGCTCGATGAGCGCCTGTACCTCAACTCCGCCGCGGCTCGGTGCTCCCAGTCCATCTGCCGGGTCCGAGGGGTAGTGATGCCCGTGGCCATGGAAAGCGGTCGGGCGGAGTCCGACCGGTTCATCCAGGGTGGCGTAGGGGGCCGGGAGATCCTGGACGGGCTGACTCAGGAGGGGGCCAAACGCGCCGGCGAGGGGGCGCGAGCACTCCTTCGTGCGAGGGCGCCCCCGTACGGACGGCTCAACGTCCTGCTCTCACCGAGCGTGACGGGCTACTTCGCCCACGAGTCGTTTGGCCACGGGGCCGAGGCCGATCAATTCGTCCGGGACCGGTCGTACCTGCGCCCGTTGCTTGGGCAAATACTCGGCCCCGAGGTTCTCACGATCGTCGACAACGGCGCCTACCCGGGTGCGTGGAGCCAGATCTACTGCGACGATGAGGGCCATCCCGGGCAGCGGACCGTGCTCGTGGACAAGGGACGATTCATCGGGGCGCTCCACGACCGGGCGACGGCGGCCGCCTTGGGGGCTACGCCCACCGGGAACACCCGCCGCTCCGACGTCTTCAGCCGGTCGTTCGTCCGGATGACCAACACGTACATCGAACCGGGGGAGAGCACCCTGGATGAACTCGTCAAGGAAGCGCACGACGGCGTCCTCCTAGAGTCGGGGGTCGGGGGCATCGAGGATCCCCAGGGGGGCCAGGTTCAACTCAAGGCGAGGATGGGTCACCTGATCGAGAACGGTCGGGTTACCGACCTCGTGAGCTCGATGGCCCTTTCGGGAAAGGTGCTCGAGTTCCTTCACTCCATCCGAGGCGTGAGCGGGAAGGAGGACTTCACCCTCGACACCGGAAGCTGCGGAAAGGGGCGGACGGACTTCCTCCCGAACTCCGCCGGTGGTCCGTACCTTCTCTCCTCCGCGGTGGTCGGCCGAGCATGAGCGCCCCGCGAACTCGCGACGCGGCCGCCTTCCGGGTGGCTGACCAGTTGGTCGGAAAGGAGCCCTGGGAGGTTTTCGGGGAGCGGATCCGTCGCTTCGAGATCCACCTGAACGGTGACGCCATCGAAATGACGCGAGGACCGGTCGCGCTGGAAGGATACGACATCCGGGTTTTCCGGCCCGCGGACGGCAATCTGGGAGTCGGTAGCCAGGCATCGAACGACTTCACTGCGGACGGCATCCGAGGGGCCCTTCAGGACGCCGAGCGAAGCGCTCGCTACGCGTCGTTCCCCACGGGCAAGCTCGAACTACCGTCCGGGCGCGGTTCGACGGGAGGAATCGTGGAGGTGCTGGACCGGAACCTTTGGGAGTACCCGATGGACTCTCTCGAGAGTTATGTGTCGGCCCTCCGGGCCGCCTTCGAGGGGAAGCCAGGGTTCGCCCTGAGCTTCGGTTCGGTTCGGGCCACCTTGGTCGAAACCTCGATCTGCAACTCGTTCGGGCTCCACACCGGGTATGGCCACACCCAGGTCGAGCTCGAGGTCGGTGTGAAGTCGTCCGGTGGTCCCGAGGGCCCCCCCGCCGGGGAGTATTGGTTCAACGATTCGGACCGGCGACTGCGTCCCGACGAGATCGGAAAGCGCGTCGAAGAATGGTGTCGGTTCGCGGAGGATGTCCGACGCGGCCGCCCCGCCCCCACGGGTGAGATGCCGGTCGTCCTACCGCCGGGGGTCCTCGCGGGCATCTTGCCGATCGTCTGCGGTGGACGGCTCACCGGGTCAGCGCGGCTGCGCGGAGTGGCCGTCCAGCCGGGAATGAAACTTGCCTCGGACCTGGTCACCCTTCATGACGACGGAAGGATCCCTTGGGCCCCGATGTCCTCCCCGGTCGACGACGAGGGGGTTCCCCAGCGACGACGCCTGTTGCTCGACCACGGGGCCATTTCGGAAATCCTCTACGACACCCTTCACGCGGGGGCCTTTGACACGCACTCCACGGGAAGCGGATTCCGGGGGGTCTCCTCGGGGTTCCGGACCTGGTACCGGTTCCTCCAGCCCCCGACCGTATCCCCATCGACTATTGCGCTTACCCCAGGAGACGGGGGAACCGACGCGGAACTCGTGGAGGCCGCGCACGACGGAGTATGGATCCAGGAAATCGGGTGGTCGTCCCCGGACCCCGTCAGCGGAGCGTTCGGCGGCGAGATTCGGCTCGGATACCGCATTCGTGACGGCGAGCTGGCCGAGCCGATTCGGGGAGGCACCGTGGGAGGGGTCGTATTTGCCCCGGAAGGGGCCCCCTCTCTGATGAACCGCCTCCAAGCGGTCGGCTCCACGGCGTCGTTCTTCGAGCCTGTGTCTACCCCGCCCGTCCTCGTCGGATCCCTTACGATCGGTGGAGAACACTAGCCGCCGCGCCCCTCCGGGCGCCTCCCCCTACGGGAGCGAAAGTAGGATTGTCCTGCAGTGGGGGCAGCGTTGGCCGGAGAGGTTCGCGGAGTACGTGCCGCTGAACCCCGTCCCGACCAGCACTTCCAACCCTTTGGGACGGAAGCGGGTCGACGAGGCCTGCTGCGACCAGAATAGACCAGAGCCGTTGGTCGTGGCAACGAACCCAGCCTCGAGCGGCCCTCCACAGGTCGCGCACTTCCCGCCCGTCATCCCATCGACCTGGGGAGTCCCACGAGACTCGGGTATCTTTCCTTTGCGCCCGGACGGGAAGAGGGCCACTCGGGCCGAACGCCCGACTGGGCTTACTGAAAAATACGACCCCCGCAGGGCCGGGTACCCTACGGGGGCCAGAGCATCGTGATGCCCGCGACGATGTCGAGCGAGATGTCCGCCACCACATCGGCGACGATGTCCGCCGACGGGCTCGGGTAGGTCATCGCTCCTCCTCGAGCAGCCGGACCTCGGGTCGGTGACCCCCCGAACGGTACGTCGGAATCAGCCAGTTCGGCCAATCCGACAGTCGGAACGAGCGGGCCGAGGGTGGAGGAGCGACCGCCAAGAGAAGGTCGCGCGAACTGACCTGGGCGCGTTCCACGCCCGGGTGTTCGGAAGGCAAGCGAGGCCGCTCGGCCCGCAGCATTAGAGCACCTCCCCGAGGTCCGGTGGGGGAAGCCACGGCACTCCCAGGCCCCGCGCGCGCCCCGCGTCTCGGGCACGTGCGAATTGGACTTGCCGGAACGACTCTTCCAGGTAGGTCTCCGAGCCCTTGCCAGGGTCAACGTCCCGTTGCCGGCTCGTCGAAGGCACCTTGACCGGCGCCTCCTGGGGAGGGGTGGGGAGGCTGACGAGAGGGAAACTTCCAATGATCACCAAGGGGCACTCGCGGGGAGCACGGTGCTTGAAACCGAACTTCCGACCCTCGTGGACCTGGCCGCAAGCCGGGCAGCCGTGGGAGACCTCGAGCATCGCTCCGATGCCCCCGAGGTAGGCGCCGCTCTCCTCGCTCCGGCTCATGGTGATGGGCTATTCAGCCGGCTTCGTACTTAAACCTCGGCCGTTATTTTGTACAAAATAACTTCAAGTATGAGGTGGAGGATATTGTCGAGCAATGGGGGCTCAGACCTACCTCCCCATCGAGATTCTCGACTACGTCGAGACCCACGCCGCGGCCTCGGATTCCGTCTTCGGGGTCAGTCAGCGCGAACTCGCCAAGGCCCTCGGCTACCACCCCTGTTCGATGTCCCGTCCCTTGGGGTCCCTCGTCAAGGACGGCTTTCTCGTACGCGGACGAGGCCAGGTCCGGGATGGCGTCCGACGCCAACTGACGTATCGGATCACGGAACCCGGCCGCTCGAGACTCCGGCGAGAAACTCGCGAAGTCCCCTTGCTTGCCGGAGAACTGCCGCCTCCCCCCCACCCCTTCCTGGGGCGCAGGGAGGAACTCAACCAGCTCTCTGATTTCTCCCGTGAAGGAGGGGGCATCACCTTCGTAGACGGACCCCCGGGGATGGGCAAAACGGCCCTAGTAAGCCGCCATCTGCGCTCCGTCAAACGAGGAAGGATCCCGTTTTGGTTCTCGGTGCGCCCCGCGAGTTCTCCACGCCAATTCGTGGGGGCGCTTACCCACGCGCTCACTTCGCTCGGCGCCCAGCAATTGGCTTACTACACCCAGCTCCCACGCCCTCCGGTCGCGCGCGAGGTGGCGGACATCGTGGCGCGGTCGCTTGGGGAGCGACCCCTTGCGGCCGTAATCGACGACGTCCAGATGGCCAGTCCCGACATGAAGGAGTTCCTGGCATCGTTCACCCACTTCCTCGCCTCGAGAGGAAGCCACCAGTTTTACCTCGTGAGTCAGGTGGAACCGGCGTTCCAGCCGGAGGAGGTTGCGGTCCATCGACTCACCATCGGTGGCCTCGACCGGGTCGCGGCCCACGACCTGACCGACCGGCGAGGAGGGCTGGCGGACCGATTTGAAGCCGTCTACCAATCGACGCTAGGCTCTCCTCTTCTCCTGGAACTCGCGGTCTCCAACCCGGACGTCGAGGCAAATGCCACCACGCTCCCGACTGCTGTGGTCGCCCGCTTGTCCGAGTCGGACGTTCGGGCCGTCCTCCCGGTAGCGCTCGCGAACGAACCGATTCCGATCGCTTTCGCAAGCGAGTTCGAAGGCACACCGGTCTCTCGATTGATGGAACTCGAAAGAATGGGAGTCCTCCACCGGACCCTCCAGGGTCGAGTCGAAGTCCTCCAGGTGGTCAAGAACGCGCTGTTATCTCGGGCAACCTCTGCTGACGAACGGGAGGCTCACGGGCGTCTCGCGGTGTTCTACTCCCGTAGTCACCGGCCCGACGCGGTTCGAGAACGGTTCCTTCACCTG
>CAZCNZ010000033.1:0-4967 GCA_964500245.1 uncultured Thermoplasmatales archaeon
TCCGGTTGGCGCATCTTGCGTCACGGGGGTAACAACTCCGATGCAGATGTGGGTGTACATTGTGCGACGTGCCCTTCTGCTAATTCCAATCATCATCGGCGTGATGACTATCACGTTCATCCTGATCACCGCTCTTCCCACTGGAATTCGCTGCGTCTCGTACTTCCCGATTCCCCGGAGTGGGGATATCGGTCCGACCGGCCCGTGCCCGGGCAACCCCTCACAGAGCAACTGCCCCAACCCTTGGTGGACTCACTGCGTGAGCGTTCTGGGCCTGAACACACCCGTCCCCGTCCAGTGGGCCACCTACATGGAGCATAGTCTCACGTTCAACTGGGGTACGGTCAACTTAAACAGTTACCTCAGCCAGCACTCCCAGTACTCGTTCATGGCGGGGGAACCCGTCACCACCGCGCTCGCCCAGGTGCTCCCCTACACGCTGGAACTCGCGACGATATCCCTTCTCCTGATTCTCGTCGTCTCGATCCCCTTGGGGAACCTTTCGGCCGCCAACCGGAACCGCCCGATCGACCAGGCCTCCCGGGTGATGTCGTTCTCCGGGTACGCGCTGGCCCCGTTCCTCTTGGGGTCGCTTCTCCTGATGGCGTTCGTCATTCTCATCGGGGCCAGTAACGGCTGGCACTCGCTCACCTGCCCCGCTTCGCCCACGTACCTCGAGTTCTACAAGTCATGGCCGGCCCAGCAGTGCTTCCCGGGCGGCAATTACCCGTCCTGGATATCGAACGGCGTCGCGACCACTCCGACCGGTTTTCCGACCGTTGACGCGGCCTACCACGGACAGTGGGTCATCGCCGCGGACACGCTGATCCGGCTCATCCTCCCGGCGTTCGTCATCGCCTACGGCTCCATCGCCGGACTCCTGCGGTACGTCCGCAACAGCATGCTCGAAGTGATGAACCTCGACTTCGTCCGCACCGCCCGCGCGAAGGGTGTGCCCGAGTCGGTCGTGATCAACCGGCACGCGGGCCGCAACTCCCTGAACGTCACGATCACGGTGCTCGGTCTCACCTTCGCTACGTTCATCTCGGGATTCCCCGTCACCGAGGATGTCTTCGGGCTCACCGGGGTCGGACGGCTCCTGGCGCTTTCGATCGACATCCCGTTCGACTACGGGGTCATCTTCGGGTCGGTCCTGCTCTTCACGTACCTCGTCGTCGCAGCGAACATCATCGTCGACGTTCTGTACGCCTATCTGGACCCGAGGGTCCGCCTTGGGTAGGTGATTATGGAGAGCACCGGGACCACGCCCGCGGAGGAGTCCACCACGACCAAGGGCCGAGGACGACGGCCGAACCCCCACGTCGCGCAGTTCCTTCGGACGTTCTACTACCTGCGTCGGAACGGCCTCGCGATGTTCGGCCTGGCGGTCATCCTCATCCTGGTCGGCATCGCGTTGTACGCGCTCACCCTTCCGATTCCCACCCAGAGCCTCGCATTCTACTGCGGGACGAACAACCAGCCGAGCTGCGTTCCGGGGACCCAGATCTGTACCTACCCTCAGGGAGTCGTCGCTCCCGGACCGAACTGCTATCAGACGCCGGTGAGCGGTGGCGGGGTTTCTTCCTACCCGAGCATCATCGCGCCCACTTTTGACTTAGCGCATTTCTCGGGTGGGCCATTGCCGCTTGGCTCCCTTACCGTGGATCCGTCTCACAATGCGTTTTTCAACTTATATGACGGGCTTCTCCGAGGTTCCGATTGGTCCCTGATCATCTCGATCTCGATCGTGTTGTCGGGGGCGGCCATCGGGGCGATCGTCGGGGCGGTCGCAGGAACCTTCGGAGGGCTGATCGACGAAGTCCTGATGCGGCTGGTCGACATCTTCCTGTCGATCCCGGCCATCCTGTTCGTCATTGTCATCATCGCGGTTCTCCAGGTGTTACCCGGATTCACTTCGTTCGACGCGCGGATCGGTCTCCTGGTCATCGGGTTCGTCCTCGTCTGGTGGCCGTTCTATGCTCGTATCGTCCGGGGGCAAGTCCTGGTGGTTCGCGAGCAGAAGTACGTGGAGGCCGCCCGTGCGTGCGGAGCGGGCAAGGGGAGGATCATCATGCGGCACATCCTCCCGAACAGCGTCTATCCGGTGTTCATCCAGGTCTCCCTGGACGTCGGGACGATTCCCCTGTTCGTCGGCACCCTCGTGTTCCTCGGGTTTGCCGTCATCCCGACGACCATCGGTTCGGGAATCTTCCCCGAGTGGGGGTCCATCACCGCCACCTCGGTCATCCCTCTGATCAGCCTCCTCACCACGTGCCAATTCGGCCAGTGCATCGTCCCGTGGTGGCAGTTCTTCTTCCCCGGGTTCGCGTTGTTCATGTTCGCGATCAGCGTGAACTTCCTTTCTGACGGGCTTCGAGATGCGCTCGACCCCCGTCTGCGGAGGTAGCGGAGGGCGACCATGGCGGCGGCAGCTCCAACACCCACCACGATCTCCCCCGAGACGCCCTCACTGGCGGCCCTATTGCCCGAAACGCTGGCCAAACCGTTGAGTGAGGGAACCGCGGCTCAGCCTGAGGCGGCCGGGCCGAAGAAGCAGCCGGTCGTTCTCGATGTTCGCGACCTGAAGACCTACTTCTACACGTACGACGGGGTCGTCAAGGCGCTCGACGGCGTCTCGTTCAAGATCCGCCGGGGCGAGACCGTCGGAATGGTCGGCGAAACAGGGTGTGGGAAGAGCGTCACGGCGTTCTCCGTCACTCGGCTCATCGCCGACCCTCCCGGACGGATCGTCGGCGGGGCCGTGCTCTACCGCGGAGCAAACGTGCTCCGGGGGCTGGAGCACGAGGCCAAGTTCAAGCCCATGAAGGGCTCGAACCGGGTGAAGGTCCGCCGGTCGTTCCGCCGCATCAAGGCGAGCCAGGAACGGATGGTCGCGGTCCGGGGCGGCGGGATCGGGATGATCTTCCAGGAACCGACCTCCGCCATGAATCCGATCTTCTCCGTGTCGAACCAACTGAGCGAGACGCTCCTCCTTCATCGGGGCGACGAGATCATGGACACGCTGCTGCAGGCGACCCCGAATGCGCCCGAGCGGCGCGCCGCGTTCGAAGAACTCGCCGATGCGGTTCGATCGGGGCAGCCGACCGACAACGTTCGTGCGGCCGCCAAGAAGGTGGGCGACGTCCTGCACTGTCCCTCGATGGCCACTCAGTCGTTCTACACGGCCCGTGAGGCCATCGCCGCAGGCCGCGACCCGCTGCCACTCCTCGAGCGAGCCGTGCGCCGGCTGCGCCTCAGTAGGCTCGCGCGTTCGTATCTCCTGCAGCAACGGCGCCTGATCGCCCTCCAGAAGGAACTCAACGCCTCGTACATGCAGGAGATGCGGGACGGCACGTTCGACCACTCTCAGCGACGGTCGATCCGCCGCCGCCGGGTCGCCACCCGGTATCGGGGAGGGTGGCTCTCCATACGAGGGATCCGTGGGCGGGCCCGCAAGCCGTTGAACGAGGAGACGTTCTGGCGATCGGTCACGCTGCTCGAGGGGATCGCCATCGCGAACCCGGTCCAGGTCGCCCGGAGCTACCCCCACGAGCTCTCGGGCGGAATGATCCAGCGGGTGATGATCGCCATGGCTCTCTCGGCGAACCCGGATATCCTCCTGGCCGACGAGCCGACCACCGCGCTCGACGTGACCATCCAGGCCCAGATCCTGGAGCTCATGCGCGACCTCAAGGAACGGGTCGGCACGGCCACCCTGTTCATCACCCACGACCTCGCGGTCATCGCCGAGGTCGCGGAACGGGTCTGCGTCATGTACGCGGGTCACGTCGTGGAGACCGCCGCCGTGCGGGACCTCTTCCGCCAGCCGCTCCACCCGTACTCCCAGGGGCTCCTCGCATCGATCCCGCGCGTCGACCAGCCCGAGAAGCAGCTGAGCTCGATCAAGGGGTCCGTGCCGAACCTGATCACGCCGCCGCCGGGCTGCCGATTCCACCCTCGCTGTGCCTACGCGATGCCCATCTGTCGGGAACAGCGGCCTCCCACGACGGTCGAGGGCACCGACCACACTGTCGCCTGCTTCTTATACAAGGGTCCGGTCGCCGTGGAGTAACCTCTTCCCTGACGTATTGGAGCGGTCATGAAGGACGGGACGAGCGCTACCATCCTCGTTGCTCGGAACCTGCGGAAGTACTTCCCGATCCGCGGAGGGCTCCTTTCGAGCCACCTGGGCGACGTCCGGGCGGTCGACGGCGTCAGCTTCGACATCCGCGAAGGAGAGACGGTCGGCCTCGTCGGGGAGTCCGGCTGCGGGAAGACGACCGTGGGTCGTCTCCTGCTGCGGTTGATCGAGCCGACGTCCGGTCATTCGTTCTACCGACCCCCTCCCGAGACCGAAGCGCGGCTCAACACCCTCTATGACACTCTCCGCCCGTTCACCGGCGGCGGCGACGGCGGAACAGAACCGCCCCTCACCGATGAGGCTCGAAGGGCCCTCGAGGAGATCGATGCGATCGCCGACCAGTACTCCCTCTATCGCAGGTCCCAGCGAAAGATGCGCCCCCTCCGGGGAAAACTGCAGATCGTCTTTCAGGACCCGTTCAGCTCGCTCAGCCCCCGGCAGCTGATCCGAGACATCCTCACCGAGCCGCTCGCCATCCACCATGTGGGGAGCCGCTCCGAGCGCTATCGTCGCGCGGAGGAACTGGTGAAGGACGTCGGGCTCAACCCCGACCACCTCTGGCGGTTCCCTCACGAGTTCTCGGGAGGGCAGCGGCAGCGCATCGGGGTCGCGCGCGCGCTCGCGCTCGCTCCCGAGTTCATCGTCCTCGATGAGCCCACGAGCGCGCTCGACGTATCGGTCCAAGCCCAAGTGCTGAACCTCCTCCGGGTGCTTCAGGCCGAGCGGGGCCTCGCCTACCTGTTCATTTCCCACCACCTCTCGGTCATCCGGGCGGTCAGTGACCGTGTCGTGGTGATGTACCTCGGTCGGATCGTGGAGCGGGCGG
>CAZCNZ010000034.1:0-4133 GCA_964500245.1 uncultured Thermoplasmatales archaeon
CGGGGCCTCGAGTCGTTCAAGGGCCGGATCGCGCACCCCGAGCTCGGCATGGTCACGCTCAACATCGGCACGTTCGTGGGCGGTACGCGCATCAACGTCGTTCCGAACAAGTGCACCTCGGAGGTCGACATCCGCTTCCCCCCGCCGTACACACCGGACCAGTTGTACCACGAGATCGAGGAGCACCTCCGTCGGATCAAGACCCCGTTCACGCTGCGTCGGATCCTCACGATGCCCGCGGTGCAGATCGACCCGAACTCCGAGCACGTGAAGCTCCTACGGGACGTCGCGCAGGCCGAGACCGCGGTGCTCGTCCACGCCTCGGAAGCCGTCCACTATACGCAAGTGAATCCGCGCGTCGTCATCTTCGGCGCCGGCGAAGAGGAACTCTCGCACCAGGCGAACGAGTACGTGAAGATCGAATCGGTCGCCCGCGCGACCGAGGTTTACAAGAAGTACGCGCAGCGGCTGGCCGCGATGCGGACCCTCTCTTAGGGCGGCCGGACGCGGCGGTCCTCGGGGAGGGGACCATCAAGTAAGGGGAGCGCTAGTCGACCGGCGTGAAGGTCGCCCAGCTCGCGACCCGCTTTCCGCCCGGCCCGGGCGGGGTCGAACAGCACGTCGCGGAGATCGCCCCGCGTCTCTTCGACCGCGGGCACACGGTCGACGTCTACACGAGCGACCTCTACCGCGAGTTCCCGGCGATGGAGCGGCTGGCGCCGACCGTTCCGCGCGAGGAGCGGTTCCCCTGGGGGAACGTCCATCGTCTCCCCGTCTGGTCGCTTCCCGGCGAACTCCACTACACGTTCTTCCGTACCCTTCGGGAACGGCTCGCCCGCGACCGGCCCGAGGTCGTTCACGCCCACACCTATGGAACGAACCAGGTAGCGGCGGCGCACCGCCACCACCGGCGGTTCGGCACGCCGTTCGTTCTGACGGCGCATTTCCATCCGATCTGGTCGATCGAGGGCGGTTGGCTCCGCCACCGGATCCGCGGATTCTACGACCGTTCGGTGGCCGGTGGCGTCGTCCACGACGCCGCCCGAATCATCGTGCAGACGCACGAGGAGGAGCGACTCCTTCGCTCCCTCGGGCTCCGTCTTCCTCCTCTCGAGATCGTACCGCCGGGGTACCGGCCTCTCCCCCCTCCTCCGGCCGGTCTCGACTCGTTCGCCAATCGCTACCATCTCACGGGTCCGTTCGTTCTGTTCGTCGGTCGTCTTGCTTCGAACAAGGGGCTTCTCGACCTCGCCGAGGCGTTCGCGACCGTTTCCGCCTCCGACCGGTCCGCTCAGCTCGTCGTGGTCGGTGAGGACGGCGGCCAACGCGCCGCCCTCGAGTCAAAGGCACGGTCGCTCGGCCTTTCCGACCGGGTCCATCTCCTTGGCCACGTCGACGACGACGCGATGCTCTCCGCCGCGTACCGGGAGGCCCGCGTCACGGTCCTTCCGAGCGAGTACGAGGCGTTCGGGCTGGTGCTCCTCGAGTCGCTCGCGGCGGGCACTCCGGTGGTCGCCTCGCGCGTCGGAGGGATTCCCGAGGTCGTCGAGGACGGAAGGGCAGGTCTCTTGGTGCCTCCGAAGTCCCCCGCGGCGCTCGCCGAAGCGATCGGACGGATCTGGGCGGACCGGGACCTCGCTCGTCACCTCGGCGAGTACGGTCGGGACCACGTCGTTCCCCGGTTCCAATGGGATGCGCTCGTCGAGCGCCTCGACGTGCTGTACCGCGAGGTGACCAACCGGTGAAGGTCGCGCACGTCCTCCTGCGGTTCGACGCGCCCGGGGGAGTGGAGACGAACGTCCGTGAGGTCACGCGCCGTCTCCGTGCCGCGGGCGAGGAGGTCGAGGTGTTTGCGAGCGACCTCTACGACGAAGGTCGCTGGGAACATCGCTCAGATTTTGCGCCGGTGGTGGACGGGGTCCCCGTGCACCGCTTCCCGGTGCGGAAGCGGCTCATTCCGGGGCTCACGATGCCGATGATGGTCGGGCTCGTGGACGCGCTCGCGGAGAGCGGCGCCGAGGTGATCCATGCCCACTCGCACCGGTACGGCCATGTGCTCGAGGCAGCCGCCGTCGCCGACCGGCTCGCCATCCCGCTCGTGGTCTCCACCCACTACCACCCGGCGAACCGGGGAGAGCCGCCGCTCAAGCGGGGCCTTCTGCGGGTCCAGGACGTCGTGTTCGGGGTGAGCGCCTACCGGGTCGCCCGAGCGCTCGTCGTGCAGACCGACCAGGAAGCGAAGCTCGTCGCGGAGTTCGCTCCGCGTGCCAAGCTCCGCACGATCCCGCCGGGAATCGACCTCGCGTCGTGGTCGACCCCCGAGTCCGATCGCGCGGACGGGCTCGGCCTCCCGAAGGAGTATTTCCTCTTCATCGGGCGGCTGGCCGTGAACAAGGGTCTCCCGACGCTCCTCGAGGCGCTCGCCCGATTGGACGCGGGCGCTCGGCGGCCCCTCGTGCTGATGGGCCGGGACTGGGGGGAGCGACCCCAGCTCGAGGCGCAGGCCCGGTCGCTGGGGATCGCCGACCAGGTCCGGTTCTTGGGCCACGTCGAATCCGCCGCGGTCTACCGGGGAGTGCTGCGCGCCGCCCGGGCGCTCGTCCTGCCGTCCGAGTGGGAGGCGTTCGGTCTCGTCCTCCTCGAGGCGATGGTGGCGGGGACTCCAATCGTCGCGAGCGCGGTCGGGGGAGTTCCCGACGTGCTCGACGGAGGGCGCGTCGGCCGGCTCGTTCCGTACGGGGACCCGAACGCGCTCGCCTCCGCGCTTCGTTCCGTGGTCGAGGACCCCCGGGAGACGGACCGGCTCTGCGCCGCCGGGCGCGAACGCGTGGCGGGGTTCGACTGGTCGGTGACGGTCGACCGCCACCGGGCGCTCTACCGGGACGTGGCCGGTCGCTGAGCGCGACGGGCTTCGAGGCGGACGAGCTCGTCCCCGACGTGAGCCAAGTCGGCGCCCCTCTCCGAGCGCTCGACCCGGGCGACCGCACGGAACGCCCGGCCGATGAGGCCGACGATCACTTCGTGACCTCCTCTGCGTAGGCGTGCACGATCGCGAGGCCGTCGCGGAGCGCTTTACGCGAGGCGGCGAACGAGATCCGTAGGTGGGCCGCCCCGAGCGAACCGAACGCGTCCCCCGGGGTCGTGATCACGCCCCGGGCGAGCAGGGCGTGGGCGATGTCCGTGCTCGACCCCGGCCAGTCGACCCGCGGGAAGGCGTAGAAGGCTCCCTCGGGGGGAACCAACGAGAGGCCCGGGACCTTGGAAAGGAGCCGGCTCACGAGCTCCCGGCGCGCCCGGAACTCCTTCACCATCCGTCGAAGCGCATCCTCCCCGTTCGAGAGGCCGGCGAGCACCGCGACCTGGACCGGAGTGGACGGACAGGCCATGATGTGGTAGTGGATCTTGTTGAGCGCGACCGCGAACGACCGGGGCGCGACGAGGAAGCCCGCCCGCCAGCCGGTCATCGCCAGCGTCTTCGAGAACGAGTTCGCGATGACGACCCGGTCGCTCCGTCCCCAGAACGAGGTTGCGGGGTCACCGTAGACGATCTCCTCGTACACCTCGTCGGAAATGATCGTCAGGTTGTGGCGGTCGGCGAACGCCACGACCCGGTCGACCACCGACCGGGGAAAGACGGCCCCCGTCGGGTTCGACGGGCTGTTGACGACGATCGCCCGGGTGCGGCCGCTCACGAGCCGCTCGAGCTCCTCGAAGTCGGGGAGGTACTTCTGGGCGGGTCGCAAGCTGTACGGAACGGGGATTGCCCCGGCAAGACGGGCGTGCGGGGCGTAGAGGACGAACCCCGGGTTCGGGACCAGCACCTCGGTGCCGGGGTCGTAGAACGAGAGCGCCGCCGCCATCAGCCCCTCCGAGCCGCCGGCGGTGATGATCACGTTGTCCCGGCGGGTTCCCGGGTCGAGCTCCCGGTACCGCTCCGCGATCTTGTCCCGCAGCTCGGGGATCCCGGCCGATGGGCCGTAGTGGTTCCGGCCGCTCCGCACGGCGGTGCACAGCGCCTCGATCACCTCGGGAGCCGGGTCGAAGTCCGGCTCGCCCAGCCCGAGGTTGATCGAGTTCGGCGGGGCCGCCTCGAACATCTTGCGGATGCCCGAAATCTCGACCTCGTGAGTCCG
>CAZCNZ010000035.1:0-4183 GCA_964500245.1 uncultured Thermoplasmatales archaeon
GCCCCACCCAGAGCGTCCCGGGTAGGTCGTGCCGGGTCCCTGCCGCAGGTTGACAGCGGTGGTGGCGAGTGCCGGCGCCGCGGTGGCGCTTTGCGCCGCGAGCGTCATGAGCACGCCGGTCCACATCGCGATTGGAAAGAATCTCATGGAACCTCTCTTTTCTACAGTGGTGCGTAGCTGCGGCCCGAACTCAATTCGCGGCCGGTGAGGGCGCCTTGATCTCGCTTCCGGTGACACGGGTAAGCATCTCTGGAGAACCCTGCAATGCGGTGCGCTGCATGTAGTGATGCAGGCTACGCATTCCGCCCAGCTCTTCGCCGCCGCCGGCCCGGCCCGGTCCGCCATGCACCAGATGCGGCATCGGCGAACCATGACCGGTCTGCTCCTTCGCGCAGTCGCGATCGATCAACGCGATGCGCCCGTGAAACGGCCCGACGCCAAAGACGAGATCGGCCGCGATACGCGGATCGTGGGTGTAGACCGATGCGACGAGACTGCCGTCGCCGCGATTGGCGAGCGCGATCGCCTGCTCCAGCCCGTCATATCCCATCACCGTACAGACCGGTCCAAACGCCTCGATCGCATGAACGTTCGAAGCACGGACGGGATTGGCGCAATGCAAAAGCAGCGGCGGAACGAAGGCGCCGCGCGTCTTGTCCGCGCCTTGGACGTTGAAGTCGGCAGGATTGCCGAAAACGATTTCTGCCTCAGCGCGCAAGGCGGCGACATGATCGAGAACGTCCCGCCGCTGATCCAGCCCGACCACGGGTCCCATGCGCACGCTTTCCAGTTCGGGATTGCCGACCACGACCTTTGCGAGCCGCTCACGCAATGCACTGACCACCGCATCGATCCGAGCCTGCGGCGCCAGCGCGCGCCGGATGGCGGTACACTTCTGGCCGGCCTTGACGGTCATTTCCTTCGCGACTTCTTTGATGAAAAGGTCGAACTCGGCCGTGCCCGCAGCCGCATCCGGCGCCAGGATCGCGGCGTTGACCGAATCGCGCTCGGCGACGAACCGCACGGACTCGCGGGCAATCGAGGGATGCCGCTGCAGCTTCTGCGATGTATCGGCGGAGCCCGTGAACGAGACGACGTCCTGGCAGGTGAGGTGATCGAACAGGTTGCCGGTCGGACCGATGATGAATTGCAGGGCGCCGGCCGGAAGAATTTCGGACTCTACGATCATGCGCATCAGAGCATGCGCGACGTAGGACGTGATCGTTGCCGGCTTCGTCACCACCGGCACACCGGCGAGGAACGCCGGCGAAAACTTCTCGAGCAGGCCCCAGCAGGGGAAATTGAACGCGTTGATGTGAACGGCAACGCCGCGCAGCGGCTGCACGACGTGCTGGCCGAAGAATGTACCGCCTTTGCCGAGCTGCTCGGGCGCGCCGTCCAGCAAAAACCTTGCGTCCGGCAGTTCCTTGCGGCCTTTCGAGGCATAGACGAAAACGGTGCCGATGGCGCCGTCGACGTCGATCATGCTGTCGGCGCGTGTCGCGCCGGTATCGAACGAGAGCTTGTAGAGCTGCTCCTTGCGTTCGCCCAAATACTGCGCAAGCTTTTTGAGCATGTCGGCACGCTGATGGAACGTGAGTTGGCGCAGGCTCTTGCCGCCGATCTCGCGCGCGTAGGCGAGCGTCTCGTGCATGTCTACGCCGCCGCCCATGGCTTGCGCGATGACATCCCCGGTCACCGCACTCCGCACCTCCGCGGTATCTTTTCCTTGCGACCATTCTCCCTGAACGAAGCTTTCCAGTTTCATGGTTCGGCTCCCGGAAACAAACTGAGACTGATCCTGCGTCACTATCGCTTGAGTTTGCCAAGTTCTGGAAACGGTGTGTAGCTCACGCCCGCGCACTGCTCGCCGGCATTCTCAACGAAATGATCGAAATGGCCGGCGAGGAAGACGGCCATCATCTCCTTTGCCCCGGCGTACTCCCGGCCGCTTTTCCTGGCATTGAAGCGCAGGCAGGCGACGTACCGGGTGGCATTGCCGACTGCCTTTTGCGTCGGCTCTGAAATGGCGCCATCGCGGATTCCGGTCGGATCCTCCAGATAGACGTGGATTGCGCCAAGGATATCGGCCTTGTAGTTGGCTGGATAAGCGTTGATGCCCTCGTCGCTTGGAGTTTCTGAATCGTGATGGTGCGCACACGCGGAAAGAGTAATGATCGCGCCTGCGACCAGGCCGAAAAGCCGCCAGCGAGCTCCGATAGCCTGCATAAATTGCCGCACCCCTTTGCCCCTGTCCGTTCGGGTTTAGTCGCAAACCGGCGCGAACGCCATCGCCGCGTCACGCGTTGTCGCCATAACGGAAAATCTCCTATAAGGATCGGCCGCAGGCCGGCGGCCTTGTATTTCCTTCAGTCCCCATACCCGTCTTTATGCACGCCATCGAACATCTCATCGAAGCCTACGGTCTTGTCGTGGTTGCGGGCGTGATCGGGCTGGAAAGCACTGGCCTTCCCTTTCCAGGGGAAACGGTGCTCATCCTGGCCGGGGTCTTTTCCGGCACGAACCACCATCTCAACATCGTCGCGGTGGTGCTGACCGCGGCCGGCGGCGCCATTGTCGGCAGCATGGTCGGCTACGTTATCGGCCGCGAATTTGGCTACTATCTGTTGCTGCGCTACGGCCGCTATTTGCGGATTACCGAAGGCCGCATCAAACTCGGCGAATACCTTTTCCTTTGCCACGGCAGCAAAATCGTCTTCGTTGCCCGTTTTGTCCCAGTGCTGCGCAGCATTGTCGGCATTTTGGCCGGAGCCAATCGCATGCCGTGGCGTGATTTTCTGCTGGCGAATATCGCCGGAGCGCTCGTCTGGGCGTCGTTCTTCGGTTTTGCCGCCTATATGCTGGGAAGCGAGATTGAACAGCTGGCGCGCCCGGTCGTCCTCATCGTCGGTATCGTCGCCTTAGTTCTCATCGTCGCCGGCGCGATGTTCGTGCGCCGGCACGAGGCGCAGCTCACTGCCGAAGCCGAGCGCGCACTGCCCGGTCCGCTGGAGTGGGGGCCCTGACGTCGCGTGCAGTGCGGCGCTCTTGCGGCACCCGGCGGTTGACTCCATATTTTGTGCTACGGCGGGAGCGCATCCCGTCTGATGCGGGGCGCCGAATGGGCCCTACAAAGTCGCTTTCAAAAGGACTTTGCGACCATGTCCAGGGTTTCGTCGCTTTCGAGCCCGTTTCTGCTTGGCTTTGATGAGATCGAGCGCGTGCTCGACCGGGTCGCCAAGGGCGCCGACGGTTATCCGCCGTACAATATCGAACGCATTCCCCGGGATGCTGACAGCCCTGAGCGGTTGCGGATCACGCTGGCGGTGGCAGGTTTCACGCGTGATCAACTCGACGTGACGCTGGAAGAGAGCCAGCTGGTCATTCGCGGGCGTCAGCAGGACGATAAGGGCCGTCACTATCTCCACCGCGGCATCGCTGCGCGGCAATTCCAGCGCAGTTTCGTACTCGCCGAAGGGATGGAGGTGCTCGGCGCGGATTTGAAGAACGGATTACTGTCGATCGATCTCGTCCGTCCACAACCGGAGCGCGTCGTGAAATCGATCGCCATCAAGGACAATGACGCAACCGAATAAGGTTCGACTGTGTTATCGGGTTAAGGAGTTGAGGCCATGCCGTCGGATTTGAACGGTAACGAAACGAAGCAAATCAGAATGTCTCCCGAAGCGCTCGCGCAGCTCGGCGACGGAGAGATCGCGTATGTAAAGACGATTCGCTCCGAAGACGTGCATGCGCTTTTTCCTCAGGTGCCGGAGATCCAGGCCGGACTGAAGCTGTTCGCGCTGCACGCGGCCGATGGCACGCCGATCATGCTCACCGACAGCCGTGAAGCGGCAATCGCCAACGCCCAGAGCCAGGAACTGGAAACCGTCAGTGTGCACTGATCAGGAATCAGGCAACAGGGATCAGTAATCAAATCAGAGGCAATGCTGGCGGCTGCCGATTGTAGCGTTCTACGATTACTGACTGCCGGCACCTGATAGCCGGCAAGCGCCGCTACGCTGCGCTTGCCGACGGCATTGCCAGCACGGCGTAGAGCGCCTCGGCATCCTGCGAGGCGCGCAGCTTGTGAGCGATGGCCGGGTCGCGCAGGAGGCGTGCCACGCGCGCCAAGGCCTTCAAATGGTCGGCGCCGGCGCCTTCCGGCGCCAGCAGCAGAAAA
>CAZCNZ010000036.1:0-3933 GCA_964500245.1 uncultured Thermoplasmatales archaeon
ATGCCGGCGAGCGGGAACGAGGTGAGCGCGCTCGGGACGTACGACGGCAGGGTCCATCCCCCGAGGAAGAGGAGGACGACGAGGATGCTCCCGACCAGAGCGCGCAGGTAGTCGCTGAACATGAAGAACGCGAAGAACATCCCGCTGTACTCGGTGTTCCAGCCTTCGACGAGCTCCGCCTCGGCCTCGGGAAGGTCGAACGGGATCCGCTCCATCTCGGCGAGCATCGCCGCGACGAACACGATGAGCGCGACCACGAGCGGCCCCCAGAACCAGTAGTTCTGCTGTTCGTAGACGATCGTGTTGAGGTCGAAGCTCCCGGCGACGATGACGACCGAGACGACCGCGAGGAGGAGCGGGACCTCGTAGGCGATCATCTGGGCGGCCGACCGCATCCCGCCCATCAGCGAGTACTTGTTGTTGCTCGACCAGGCGCTCACGAAGATGAAGAGGGGGGCGAACGAGAAGATCGCGAGCGCAAGCAGGAGCGTGAGCGGAAGCGCTCCCGTGTCCCACCCGGAGGAGATCGGCAGGACGCCGAAGATGACCAGCGACGTGATCATGTACGCCGTCGGGCCGAAGTAGAATCCCAGCCCGTCCGCGTCGCGCGGCTTTACCGTGTCCTTGCGGAAGAGCTTGAACCCGTCCGCGAAGTTCTGGAGGAGCCCGGCGAACCCGACGTGCATCGCCGCGCGGCGGTCCATGAACCGGCCGAGCAGTTTCCGTTCCCACCAGATCAGCATGATCGTGTTGATCATCGTCGCGGCGAGGATGATTACCCCGAAGATCAGCACCGCAAACCCGGTCACCACGCCCGAGCTCGTTACCACGTCTCGCGCTCCCGTCGGGAGCACCGAGCCGAGCGCGTTCGCGATCAGGCTCGAGAGGTCGTAGGAGACGGAATAGAGAGTGGCTTGCGACATCTCGTTGTCCCCCTTAGCGGTCGACCTCCCCGATGCAGGGGTCGATGCTGCCCATGATCGGCGGGATATCGGCGACCCGGTACCCCACCAGGTATTGACGCGCGGCGCTGAGGTTCGCGAACACGGGGGACCGGAACTTCACGCGGTACGGCCGTTCGCTGCCCTCGTTCACGACGTACGCCTGGGCCTCTCCGTGCGGCTCCTCGACCGAGGAGAAGCCGAGGCCCTTCGCGTAGTTCCGTTTCAGAACGTACCCTTCGCGCCCGACCGGTGCGTACGGGGCCCCGAGCCACCGCGGGAGCTTCTCCGCCATCACCGGTCCGGGGTGGTGGTCGAGCCAGTCGAGCACCTGCCGGAGGATCCGCACCGATTGGCGCATCTCCTCGAGCCGGACCAGGTAGCGGCCCGTCACGTCCGCGCCGTCCGCTACCGCGATGTCGAAATCGACCGCGTCGTACCGGGAGTACGGGCGGTCCTTCCGGAGGTCGCGCTTCACGCCGGCGGCGCGAAGCACGGGCCCCGTGACCCCGTGGGCGATGGCGTCGTTCCCCTTCAGCACGCCGAGATGGTCGCACCGCTTGTGGAAGAGGTCGGAGCCGAGGCAGAGCTGGTCGTATTCGCGGAACCGATCGGTAAGCCAGTCGAGCACCTTACGCGCCTGGTCCGAGAACGCGGGCGGGAGGTCGTTGCGGACACCGCCGACCCGCATGAACTCGTACGTCATGCGCGCGCCGGTGAAGCTCTGGAACAGGTCGAGCACGAGGTCCCGGTCGCGCATCCCGTAGAGGAGCGGCGTGAGGAGCCCGATGTCGGCGACGAACGCCGCGTACCACATGATGTGCGAACCGATCCGCTGGAACTCCGCGCACATCATCCGGATGTACTCGGCGCGCTCGGGCGGGGTAATGTGCAGCGCCTGTTCGGACGCCAGGATGTAGAGGTGCTCCCAGTTGAGGCCGGCCACGTAGCAGGTCCGGTCCATCAGGGTGACGACTTCGTTGTAGTGCCGGTCCTCGCTGATCTTCTCGATCCCTCGGTGGAGGTACCCCATCTCGGGGTCGACGTCCAGGATGCGCTCCCCGTCGATCCGGACCCGGAGGTTCCAGAGTCCGTGGGTCATGGGGTGCTGCGGCCCCATGTTGATCCACATCTCAGACATGGCGGCTCTTCACCTCCAGCTCCTCCGGCTCGTGGATCTTGAACGAGCGCAGGAGCGGGTGGAACGCATACCCGTCGGGCGTCAGGAGGTGACGGAGGTCCGGGTGATGGTCGAACGTGATTCCGACGAGTTCCCACGTCTCCCGTTCGTGCCAGTTAGCGCTCGGCCAGATGGCCGACGCCGTTTCGAGGTGCGCGTCGTCGGCCGGGACGTCGGTCGAGAGAAGCACGTACTGCCGGAGCGAATCCGACCAGGCGACGTAGAACACCTCGCGGTGGTCGACCCAGTCGATCCCGCCGACCATCGAAAGGTGGGTGAAATCGAGGTCGTCCCGGACCGCCCGGAACAGGTCCAGGGCGCCTTCTCGGCGGAATCGAACTCGGCCCGCCATCCCCTCGAACGGCTCGACCCCGAGGAGGTTCGCCCCGAGTTTCGGGGTGAGGGCCCGTTGGAGGTCGTCCGGTTGCATCGGTAGCCGCTCCTAGGTGCGCCGGCGGAGAACCCGCCTATTCCTTGCGCTCCCGAATCAGCTGCTCGAGTTTCAGAATCCCGTCGAGCATCGCCTCCGGCCGCGGCGGGCAGCCGGCGATGTAGACGTCGACGGGGACCAGCTTGTCGACCCCGGGGACCACCGAGTAGGCCGTTCGGAATGGCCCGCCTCCCGTGGCGCAGTTCCCCATCGCAATGACCCACTTCGGCTCCGACATCTGCTCGTAGAGCGTGATCAGCTTGTGCGCCACCTTCCACGTGACCGTCCCGTTCACGATCATCAGGTCGGCCTGCCGGGGGGAGGAGCGAGCGACGACCCCGAACCGCTCGGCGTCCCAACGCGCCCCGAACGCAGTGGCGAACTCGATCGCGCAACAGGCGAGTCCCCAGTGGAGCGGAAAGAGGGAGTTCCTCCCCGCCCAGTTGAACACCGGGCGGATCACCTTCGTCTGTCCTTGCTCCGCGATGAGCGAGGTGAGCGCCTCCTTGGCCGCCGGGATGAACTCCTTCGCGCGGAGTGCCTCGATCTCGATGAATGGCACGGCGGGCTGGGCGGCCATCGGAAGGTCGCTTCCGAGCTGGAGATCACCGGTGGCCGTCCCCTCTCGGGATGAGGTCTGGGCGGGTGGGGTCGTCATACGTACCACCGCTTCTCGCCGCTCAGGGCATAGTAGATCCCGGTGATCGCGAGACCCGTGAACGCGACGGCGATGAAGACCGGGAACCACGCCGAGTTCGCGCCCCGGAAGGTGAGCCCCCAGAGGGCGAGGATGAAGCCGAGGACGTCGACGGCGACGAAGATGATGGCGAACGTGTAGTGTTGGGTCGGGAAATCGATCTGCGCCTCGCCCTCGGGCTCTTCGCCGCACTCGTAGGTCGTCAGCTGGAGGTACGAGCTCCGACGCTTCGCACCGATCATCCGGTTCGCGATCAGCGAGCCGACGGCGAACACGGCCGCAATGATGGCAAACACCAGGAACGTGGTGACCCCGGCGTCCATTGAATCGACCTCCTTCGCAGCCGCGCGAACGTCCGACCCTTAGACGTTATTTAACGCCAACCGGCCGAGGGGCCGGAAGTGGTCACTTGGGGGCTTTCGTGCCCATTCGGGCCGTCGGGGTTAAGGGGTCCGAACGCTCGCACCTGCGGGCGCTCAATGAACGGCTTTCAGCCACCGGTCACGCTCACGGGACGGTGGGTCCGGCTGGTCCCCCTCTCCGCCGCGCACGCGCCGGCGCTCCGTCACGCCGCGCGAGACCCCGAGGTCCGTCGCTTCCTGCTGCACGGCCCGGGCGAGACGATGGAAGAGTTGCGGGCGCTGATCGACTATCGGCTCGAGGGGATGAAGGCCGGGACCGACCT
>CAZCNZ010000037.1:0-6462 GCA_964500245.1 uncultured Thermoplasmatales archaeon
TCGTGGACCTCGTCGACGATCGGGGGGAACGTCGGCACGAACGCCTCGGGGATGCGCTCGTTCCGCTACGGCCCGACCCGAGCTTGGGTCCGAGAGGTGGAGGCGGTTCTCGGGACCGGGGATCGCGTCCGCCTGGGTTCCCGCGTGGCGAAGCGTTCCGTCGGCCCGGACCTTCTCCAGTTGTTCATCGGCAGTGAGGGAACGCTCGGGGTCGCGACCGAGGTGACCGTCCGACTCGCCCCGACGCCCGCCCTGCGGGAGGCGGTGATCGTCCCTCTCCCCAAGGAGGCCCGGCTGGCCCCGTTGGTGACCCGCCTTTCCCACCTAGCGGGGAGCGGCCTCTCGGCGATCGAGTATCTCGACCAACCGTCGGCGTCCCTCCTTGCGGAACGACGCCCCGGGAAGCTGCCCTCGGACGCATCGCTGCTGTTGCTGGAAGTGGAAGCGGAAGACGCCGACGACTCCGGACGCAAGCTCGAGCACCTGCGCGATGCGCTCGCGCCGGTCGGCGGGGGGGAGGAGGCGACGGTGTTCAAGGACGCCGACGAACTGTGGACCCTGCGAGGCGAGAGCGGGGAGGTCCTGCGCGAGCGGTTCGGCTACCTGGTGCGGGAGGACGTCGCAGTGCCGGTGCCGCAGGTGGACCGTCTCGTGGCGGAGCTCCGCGAGATTGCCCGTCGGGAGGCCGCCCCGATATTCCTCTACGGCCACCTCGGGGAGGGGAGCCTGCACCCGAACTACGTGGTCAACCCGACCACGCCGGCCGCCGAGCGGATTCGCGCCGCCGTGCTCCGGGCCGCGCGCACGCTCGGGGGCACGATTTCGGCCGAGCACGGGATCGGGATCCTGAAGCGTCCGTATCTCACCGAGGAGATCGGCGACGTCGCGGTCGAGATCCTCCGGTCCGTGAAGCGCGCTTGCGACCCCGACGGTATCCTGAACCCGGGGAAGCTCTACCCCTAACCTCCTGCGCGAGTGCGACCACCTTCTCGGTCGCCTTCGGCACCGGAAGTTGGTGAAACTCGGACGGGGTCACCCATCGCCGCGGCATTCCGGTCCCCGTGAGAAGTTTCCCTCGGGGGCGTCCGGCGAACGCGTGCAGTTCGACCGTGAAGTGGCTGTAGGCGTGACGGACGGTCCCCAGACGGACCAATCGCTGTACCCCGAGGCCGGTCTCCTCGCGCAACTCGCGCCGCACGGCATCATCGGGGGATTCCCCCCGTTCGATCCGGCCCCCGGGGAACTCCCAGAGCCCAGGAAGCAGGCCCGAAGCGGGCCGACGCTGGACGAACCATTGACCGCGTTTCGACAGCACAACCACGGCCGCCCGGACGTGCGGCCGCCGGCCGCGTTTCGTCCGGCGCGGCAGCGTTCCCGGGTCGTCGAGCTCGCGATAGGCGCGGCAGGCGTAAGCGACCGGGCACGACGGACAGGCCGGCTGTCGGGGACGGCAGACCGTCTCGCCGAGTTCCATCACCGCCTCGTTGAACGCCCCCGACTCCGACCGGGGGAGGGCCGCTTCCAGGACGTTTTCAAGACGAGTCCGGGTCCGCGGGTCCCGCACGTCCTCTTCTTCTCGGGTCCAGCGAGCCGCCACCCGGAGCCCGTTCGCTTCCAGCGCGACCACCGGCCGTCCGAAGGCGATCGCGGCGACCGCCCGTGCGATATACGGTCCGACGCCGGGCAGCGCCTCGAGTTCCCGAACGGTCGAAGGGAGTTCTCCTCCCCGTTCGCGCACGAGCCGCCGGGCGGCCGCGTGGAGGTGATGGGCCCGCGCGTAGTAGCCGGCCCCTTGCCAGAGCTTGAGGACCCGTTCCGTCCTCGCGCGCGCGAGCGACCCGAGGGTGGGGAACGCCCGCACGAACCGCTCGAAGTACGGAACCGCCTGGTCGACGCGAGTCTGCTGCAGGAGAACCTCCGCCACCCAGACGCGGTACGGAGTTCGGTCGGTGCGCCAGGGCAGCTTTCGGTGGTTCGCGCGGTACCACGTGAGAAGGGCCGGGGCGAGCGACGAAGGGAGCGGCGTCGCGGCGGACGGGGCGTGTCGCACGGGACTCGGCCGAGGGACGAAGCAGAGGCTTAAAGCGGGACGGGGATTCGAAGAGCCATCTTGAGCGAGCGAACGGAACCGATCCGGGTCACGGACGCGACGTTCGAGCGCGAGGTGATCCGGTCCCCGCTTCCCGTCGTCGTCGACTTCTACGCGGACTGGTGCACTCCCTGCCGGGTCGCCGAGCCGCTGCTGCGGGATCTCTCCGCGCAACTCGCGGGCCGGGTCAAGTTCGCCAAGGTGAACGTCGACGAGGCCGCCCTCGTGACCCGGTCGTACGGAATCCACATGATCCCGACGTACGTCTTCGTACAGGCCGGCCAGGAGAAGGGTCGCGAGGTCGGGTCCGTGGACCTCGTGGCGTTCCGCGAGAGCGTCCGGAAGTACTTCTCGAAGTCGCGCGTCAGTGGCGGAAAACGCGCCAGCCAGTGAAGTACATCGAGATCCCGAACCGCTCGGCGGCCGCCGTTACCTCGGGGTCGCGCAGGCTCCCGCCCGGCTGCAGGATGGCAGCGACGCCCGCGCGTCCGGCCACCTCGACGCCGTCCGGGAACGGGAAGAAGGCGTCGGAAGCGAGGACCGCGCCCTTCGCACGCTCGCCGGCGACCTCGCAGGCGAGTTCGGCCGCCTTGACGCGCGTCGGCTGTCCCGACCCGATCCCGACGGTCGCCGAGCCATGCGCGAGCACGATGGCGTTCGACTTGGCGTGCCGGGCGACGCGCCACGCGAATTCGAGGTCCCGTCGCTGCTCGTCCGTTACCTCCGGGCCGGTGACGTGCTTCCAATCGTTCGGTCCGAGCTGGCGCACGTCCGCTTCCTGGAGCAACAGTCGGCCGAGGGCGCTCTTCGCCTCCCAGCGGCCCGGCTCAAGGGTCGGAAGTGCCGTCCGGACGACCTTGACCTTCGGCCGGTGCCCGAGCGCTTCGAGCGCGCTCGGATGGAACTCGGGAGCGGCGAAGAGGTCGACGAAGACCCCCTTGAGCGTCGGGGGGTCGTCCGGGCCGAGCGGCCGGTTGACCGCGACCACGCAACCGTACCGGGCGACCGGGTCGGTCGCGATCGCCTTCGTGAGGGCCTCCGCCAAGGTCGCGCCCGTGGCCACGCCACAGGGGGTCGCGTGCTTCACCACGGCGGCGGCCGGGTCCGCGAACTCGCTGACGGTCGCGAGGGCGGTGTCGACGTCGAGGAAGTTCGTGAACGAAAGCCCCTCCCCCTTGAGGACCGTGAACGGTCGCGGGGTAAGCCCGGCGTTGGCCGGGGCCCGAGTGCCGTACGTCGCCGCCTTCTGGTGGGGGTTCTCCCCGTAGCGAAGGCGGATCGGTTCGCGACGGAAGACGATCTCGTCCGGGAAGAGGTCCGTCGAGGGGGCGCTGGGCCGGAGCCCGCGCGCGATCGCGCCGTCGTAGCTCGTGCATCGCTCGAACGCCCGCACGGCGAGGCGCCGTCGCGTCTCGGCGCTGACGGTGCGTCCGCTCGACCGGAGTTCCGCGAGGACGATCTCGTACTCCGAGGGATCGGAGACGATGGTGACATAGGCGTGGTTCTTCGCCGCGGCGCGCGCGAGCGTCACGCCGCCGATGTCGACGTACTCTTCGAGGTCGGTCGCGCCGGGGTGCTCGGCGAGGTGCTGCTCGAACGGATAGAAGTTCACGACGACAAGGTCGAACGGGAGGAGTTTCCTCTCGGCGAGCTCCTTGCGACCGGCCTCGGTCCGGGGCGCGAGGATGCCTCCGAGCAGACCGGGATGCAGCGTCTTTACGCGACCGCCGAACCAGGAGGCGATTCCGGTGAGTTCCTCGGCCGGACGCACCGGGACGTGCGCTTCGGCGAGCGCGCGACGGGTCCCGCCGGTCGCCCACAGTTCGACGCCGAGTTCGGCGAGTCCGCGCGCGAACGGACCGAGACCGGTCTTGTCATCGACGGACAACAGCGCCCGTTCGACCCGGGTCCGAGTCGCCTGTTCGGTCGCCACCCGCCGTACCCGGGACGGGGAGGGAGGGAGGGAGATAAGTTTCGCGGACGCCGGTCGCCGTGGCGGGTCAACTCTGGGAGAGGAAGGAAGGCCCTCCGAGCGGAAGTATTAATACGCCATTCCCGGCTAAAATCATCGCACGAGGGCGCGGCCACACGCGCCCGAGAGTGGCATGCCGCACGCATCTCGATGGGCCGGGGCACCCGCCGTCGGGCGGTCCCGGCGTCCGACCGCCGGCCGAAGGACGTGGCGGCGCCGCTCCCGTCGGGCCCAGGTCTCTGCGGTTGCGGTCGTGCTCGGTCTCCTCTTGGTCGTGACGTTCATCGCGAACTACCTTGCGACCACCTTGCCGAACACGATGGGGCAGAACGACCTTCAGCACGAGCTGGCGGTCGAGAACCAGGTGGCGCAGCTCTCGGCAACGATGCAGGCGGCCGCCCTGGCCAACGCGGTCGGAGCCCAGGTCACGCAACCCGTGTCCCTCGGCTCGCAGGGGACGCCGCCGTTCGCCGGGCCGGACGCTGGCTACCTCACGGCTCTCTCGTCCGTCGCCAACACCACGGGCAACTACCCCCAGTCGGGGCTGAACTTCACCCTCCTCGGCCCAACGACCTACCTGCCGCCCACGGGAGGACCGGCCGGAGGAATCGCTACGGGGTGCACGACCACGTCAACCTCGATCACCTGTTCCGGCACCGCGGCCGTGGTGTACAACTTTACCGGCGCGCTCGGGAACCAGCCCGCGTACTCCCTCACCTTCTCCGGGGGCGGGTCGGCCCGCGTGAATTTTTCGACGTCTGGGTCGACCATCACCGTGACCCCCAGTGCCACGACGCTCCTCGTCCTGAACATCCTCGGTAGTAACGACACGGTGACCGTCACGGTGGCCACCGTTCCCGAGAACATCCTGATTTTCGGGAACTACGACACCTTGAGGATGACCGGCTCGGCGTCGCCGAGCACGCAGACCAACGTCGTGGTCGTCGGGAACCACGACACGGTCACGACGACAGCGTTGAGCGGCACGAACACTATCGTCGCCTCCGTCTACGGCTCCAGCGACGCGGTGAATCCCGGAACGCTTTCGGGCACCAACAAGTTCGGGGTCTACTTCAACGGGTTCAACCCGTCGGTCGTTAGCGCTTCCTGCCCCGTCGACAACCTGTCGAGCAGCGACACGGTGGCCCAGCCGAGCGGGGGAAGCGGAACGTTCGCGGTGACGTACAACAACACCGTCTACTCCGGGTCGGGGACGAATGGGGTATGGAGCGTCTCGTACCGGATCCCCACGCCGTTCGCCTGTCCGTTCACCACCACCGTGGAGGTTCCCTTCACGCCTACCGGCGCCGCCGGGTTCGTGGTGCACCTCGAGAACACCTACGCGCCCGCCGCTGAGGTGGCGTACGACCAGGGCGCGGTGGTGTATGCCCAACCGGGCGGATTGCCGATCTTCATCGTGTCGCCGCCGATCACACTCGCCCACGGAGTGCTGACGCTGTTCGTTCCGTGGTTTACGAACCGCGTCCCGGGCGACTCCGGCACCGGGACCGCGGACGTTAGCCTGCGACTGCTCTCGACGACTTCGTTCACGGTGCCGGCGAACGGCTACTCCCTTCTGACCGGCTCCCAACTCACCTTCAGCGTGGTCTCGCAGTACGCGGCGGCGTGGTACGCATTTTTCCACTCGACATCGAACCCGTTCTCGTCGTACGTCACGTGCACGGGCTCGGCCAATGTCTGCACCGCGATGTACAACCCCGGGGGGGCCGCTCCCCTCGGCACCGTGACCGTCACGATTCCGGTGAGCGCCATCACGACGCTCAACGTGCTCACGGCGGTCTATTCGGTCAGCGTCCTCTGAGCGAGCAGGGGTCCCGACGCGTACGCGTGAGCTCGCGCTAGCTTCGGGCCGGCGTCCGTCGGCCGCGGAGCCACTCTTTCGCGCCGACCAGGGTGCCCCAGGTCCGGTACGGGACGAGCGTCGGGCTCCCGGGCCCGCCGGCCGGGGTAGACCAGGCGGCCCGGGCCCGGGCCGCCGAGAGGTGGTCGACTTCGGCGATCGCGCGGCGGCCCTCGGACCGGATCAGGCGGAACCGAACGGTCGAGGCGCCGGCCGCGACGAGCCGTTCCGCGAGAAGACTCTCCCAGGCCCGCGGGGAAAGGGAAGGAAGGAGTTCCCCCGCCGCCTCGACACCGAGGTAGCGGGGGCGCCGGACGGGGGACGGCGTCGCCTTACCGGACGAGGTCGATGACTTCCTCGGACTCACCGGCCGCGTAGCCTCCCTTCTGTCCGAGGAGACTCTGGGCGCGGACGCCGGTGATGATGAGGAGCACCTTGATGGTGTTCTCCATCTCGGGAGAGTTCTCGACCGAGCAGCCCCAGATGATCCGGGCGCGCTTCGAGATCTTGCCCCCGACGAGCGCCGCGGCCTTCTCGGCC
>CAZCNZ010000038.1:0-4184 GCA_964500245.1 uncultured Thermoplasmatales archaeon
ACGGGAACGAACGACGGCCTCTTGAAGGTCGGCCGTTCTCCGACCTTCCATGTCGGCTACGCCGCCTCCTACCGCTCCCTCCCGACTGTTCTTGGTGCTGACGTTCGGCGTGGCGGCAGCCGTGGGCGTCGCGATCGCCTACCTTGGGATCACCGGACAGATCGGCGCCGCGATCCCGTGAACTTCGCCGGTTGATATCGAGTCGAGATAAACCGGGGACGCGCTCAGACCCGTGACGTAGATGTCGGGCGACGGGACCGCGGACCGGCAGCGAAGCGCCTACGTCGGCTGGTGGGCCGCGGCGATGACCTTGGTCGTCATCTTCTCTGCGGCCACCGTGGTCTGGTTCATCTTCCACCCGTGGTGACGCCCGCGGGGGCCGACGGGCGACGGTAGAGGTACACGTCGGTGCTCGCGTCGTACTTCTCGGCCGTCCAGCCGGGCACCGGGTGATAGTAGCTCACGACGCGGGCCCCGGGAGGGAGCTCGGACTCGAACTTCGGACGGAGCCGGGCCATGGCGCCCGGCCACAGGAAGGCGGTGATCACGGTGGCCCCGCGGAAGTCGAGGTCAAAGAGGTTTCCCCATCGTAGGGTGATCCGGTCCGCGAACGGCCCGAGCGATCGACGCAGCAGGAGGATCAGGTACCGGAACGGCTCGACCTCGACGCCCACGACGCGGGCCCGATACGTGCGGGCCGCCCGGAAGACGATCGCCCCGGTCCCGGCCCCCAGGTCGTAGACGGTGTCGCGGGGACCGACCTCGGCGAACCGGAGCATCGTCTCCACGGACCGGCGTGGGGTCGGCTGGTATCCGGCTCCGAACACGAACGAGGCGAAGACGAAGTAGGCGATGGCCGCGGCCACCGCGAGGAGGACGATGGCGAGGACGTACTCCACGCCCGCCACCGTCATCGCGTCCGCCGTCCTCCTCGCACGAGACGGTCGGCAGCCGTCCGCGGGTCGATGCGGCGGGCCACGACGTCATCCAACAGCTTCCGCAGGGACGGGTCGTGTTCGAGCCGGTCCATCAGCTCCCGGCCCACATGGTCCCGGGCGAGTCCGACGATCTCGGAGGAGAGGCGTCGACGCTCTCCGCGATCCCGCTCGCCCGAGTCGTCCAGGAACTTCTCGTGGGCAAGCACGTCGTTCCACAGGTCGTCGACCCCGACGGTCGGATCGATCGCCGAGGTCCCCACGATCGGCGGCGCCCAGCCGCTCGGTTTTCCCCCGAGGTTGACGAACTCGGCAAGGTCGCGCTTCGCGAGTTCTGCTCCCGGGAGGTCGACCTTGTTGACGCAGAAGATGTCGGCGATCTCAAACAGCCCTGCCTTGAGCGTCTGCACCTCGTCGCCGAGGTGGGGCACGACGACCACGATGCTGGTGCTGGCAATGTCCCGGATCGCCACATCCACCTGCCCGCTTCCCACGGTCTCCACGAGAATGACATCGAAACCGGCGGCGTCGAGCAGCCGAGAAACCTCCCGCGTCGCGGCGGCGACGCCACCGGCGGCCCCGCGGCTCGCCATCGAACGGAAGAAGACCCCCAGGTCGTCCGCCCGTCGCTCGAGACGGATCCGGTCGCCCAGGACCGAGCCCCCGGTGAACGGGCTCGACGGGTCCACCCCGATCACGCCGACAGTCTGGCCGAGCGACCTCAGCCGGCCGACGAGGGCGTTCACGAGGCTCGACTTACCGACCCCGAGCGGACCGGTCACCCCGACCACCGGCGCCCGGCCCGACCGGCGGTAGAGACTCCGCACCACCCGGTCGGCCGAGGGGTCCCCGTTCTCGACCGCGGTGATGGTCCGGGCGAGGACCCTGCGGTCGCCCCCGACAATCGCCTTCGCGGCCGCCGGGAGACGGGCAGTGGCCGCCGTCATGCCGGCCGACGGGCGAGGGCCTGAGCGGTGGAAACGATCTCCTCGAGCGAGGTGCCGGGACCGAAGATCGCCCGGATCCCCGCCTTCTTGAGACGGCGCGCGTCCTCGTCCGGGATGATCCCACCGGCGAAGACCGGGATGGGTCGGCCCTCCTGTTGCTTCAAGAGCGCCAGGACCCGCGGGAACAGGGCCATGTGAGCGCCGGAAAGGATGGAGAGGCCGATCAGGTCGACGTCCTCTTCGAGGGCCGCGCGAACGATCTCCTCGGGGGTCTGGCGGAGTCCCGCGTAGATGACCTCCATTCCGGCGTCCCGCAGCGCCCGGGCCACGACCTTCGCTCCCCGGTCGTGACCGTCCAACCCGGGTTTGGCGATCAGGACCCGGATCGGGGTTCTCTTCGTGCCCCGAGGCTTCGCCATGGTTCCCGGTCGCCGACGAGGGTCAACAAGAAAAGCTTTCGCAGGGGAGCCTCAGAGACCGAACAAGAGGTCAAAGAGAACGTTGCCGGCGAGAAGGGCGCCGAGCACCCCGAACGCCATCACGACGAGGAACGGAATCTGCGGCGTCACCCAGATCCGGCGCACCCCTTTTGCACGAAGGTCCTCGGCGATCTGTTCCCGGCGGCGCCGGTCGTCCTCGGACGTCTCGATCGCCTCTTCCTCCTCCCGGGCCGCCCCGAACGACGGGTCCCGGACCCAGACGAACTGCTTCGGGAGCTCCTCGATGGGGATCGAGTATCCAACGAACGACGACCATCCGTGAAACTCCCGGTCCCGGACATTCCGGACGGCGATCGCGATGGGGACCACGAGCGCGAAGAGGGCGGAGTTCATCAGCACGTTCACGGCGAACGGAAGGATCGCTGTCAGCAGGGCGACCGAGGCCGGAACCGGAATCAACGGATTCGGGAACAGCGGGACCAGGAGCCCCGCGATCATCAGCGCCTTCGCATCCGCTCCGCCGAAGAGGATTCCCGCCTCAAACAGTCCTCGCGCGAACAGGACCGTGACCAGGACGGCCACGACCGCCGCCGGGACCGCGCTCGGCCCCAGTCCAAAACGGTCGAGCGCAAGGAGGACGACCGCGGTCACGGCCACGTAGATGACGATCTCAATCAGGTCCGCGTACGGCTCGACCTTGGGCCCGAGCCGCACGTCCCACGCGAAGAGGTGCTGCAGCACGAAGACGCCGACGAGCACCCAGAGGAGGAACGGAAGGGGCCCGTGGGGGAACCAGGCGAGGAGCCCGATCACGAACCCTCCGACCCCGAGCACCTGCCAGAGAAGGTCGGTCACCTCGCGCTCCCAAAAGTCCGCCCACGCGGCGTAGGCGAAACCGCCTAACAGGAGGACCACCGACGGTAGCGCGAAACCGGCAAGGCCCGGAGGAAGGATTGTCATTCCGGAGAGTCCATCACCGGCCCGAGGACGGAAGGCCCGCCGATAAGAGGGTTTCTCGCCACGTACCGCCGACGGACCGCGGCCCCCGCTCGGGCGGAACGAGACGGACCTTCCTATCGCCCTCCCCAAAGGCGGTCAGCGGGAACCCCGGGTCGCGAAGTCCGGAGAGGCCAATCGGGGGTCCGGGCCCGAACCTCGCGGCCCGTCCGCGGCGACCGTTTTCGGATAGGCTTTTAAATGGCCCTCCACTGGCGCGCACTCGCCTCTTGAGGACCGGATGGTAGAGTACAAGCTCGTCATCTCCGAGCGCGAGAAGTCTCTCGCGCGTACCGTCGGCGACCCGCAGGCCGCGGGCTTCCTAGGGAAGCGGATCGGCGAGGCGGTGGGAGGCGAACTCATCGGCGCGACCGGCTACACGTTCCGCATCACGGGGGGCACCGACAAGAGCGGCTTCCCGCTCCGTCCCGACCTTCCGGGGGCTCGCCAGACCCGCCTGTTCGTCGGGGAGGGCTTCGGCTTCGAGGCGCCCCGCGAAGGGATGCGCCGACGCCGGACGTTCCGCGGCAACACGATCAGCGAAGACACCGTTCAGATCAACCTGGTCGTTGAGCAGAAAGGCCCCAAGCCTCTCGCGGAGCTGTTCGCGGCGGCATGAAGGTCCCTCGTCAGCCGGAGGTCAACATCGGCCTGGTCGGCCATGTCGATCACGGCAAGACCACCCTCACGCAGGCGTTCACGGGCGAGTGGACCGACCGGCACTCCGAGGAACTGAAGCGCGGGATCTCCATCAAGCTCGGGTATGCCGACGCTGCGTTCTACAAGTGTCCGAACTGCCCTGAGCCGTCCGGATACTCGACCCAGCCGGTGTGCGCCTCCTGTGGCGGTGAGGCGAAGTTCCTGCG
>CAZCNZ010000039.1:0-16708 GCA_964500245.1 uncultured Thermoplasmatales archaeon
CGCCCTCGCTCAACCCGTGGTGAGCGTCAACGTCAACCTGAGCGAGACGGCGAACCACGAACTCGTCTCGCGGTCGTTCCGGAAAGCGTTCCCGCAGTCCCTCGAGTTCGTTCGCACCGGGTTCGGACCGATCTTGCCGGATCGGGTGGCGGTGTTCTTCGCCCTCTGCCCGTCGGCCGCGCGAGTCGAGGAACTCGAGGGTGTCCTTCGGGGCCTCCCTGGTGTCGATTCCGTGGAGGCCATGCTCATGATCCGGATTTTCTCGTTCCCGGGGACGTTCGACCGGCTCGTGCCCGCGGGCCGCCCGCGCTCCGGCTGAATGCGCGGTCGGCCAGTTGGCCACGAGTATCGAATCCATCTGCCAAAACCGACTTCCTTAAGGGCGGTCGCCGTTCTCGCGTCTTCCGTGGCGAAGATCCCCGCGATCGAACACATCTTCTACTATGCGCTGCCGCCGGAACGTGTTTTCTCGGCGCTGACCGAGCCGGACCAACTCGCGAAATGGTTCGTCGAAAAGGCCGTCGTGTCCCCGAAGGCCGGAGGGGCGTTCCGTCTCACCTGGCCCGGCGGATTCTCGATGAAGGGGAAGGTGCGGGCGTTCGAGCGGCCGAAGAAACTGCATCTCGAGTGGCGCGACCGGTTCCCGGGAAAGAAGACGTTCGTCACCGAGGCGCGGTTCAGCCTCCGGAAGAAAGGGAAGGGGACGCTGCTCACGATCACGCATCGAGGGTTCAAGTCGGGGAAGTCGTGGGTCGCCCTCTACGGCGGCATCGAGTCGGGGTGGGCGTACTACCTCACGAACCTCCGGTCGGTGCTGGAGCACGGCACCGACCTAAGGACGAAGTTCGACGCGCTCGGCTAGCTGAGGGACGGTCGGCATCCGCCGTCCGCGCGCCTCCGTCGAGGAGGGTGTCCCTGAGACTACCCTCCGCGAGAACCGGCTCGTCCTTCGGACAGGCGGTCCGAGAAAAACGCGAGATGGTCCGCGAATAGGCCGATGAGGTCCCCGACGGAGGTGGGACCGTGCCCCCACTTCCCGCTCGTACGAAGGAGAATCGGCTCCCCTGAGGCCGTCGCGGCCTGCAGTCGCGCGACCATCTTTCGGGAGTGAAGCGGGCTCACCCTCCGGTCGTTCTCACCCGTGGACATGAGAATCGCGGGGTACTGGGTCCCGTCCACCACGTGGTGATACGGGGAGTACGCGTAGAGCGCCCGGAACTGGTCAAGCTCCTTCGTGGTCCCGAACTCGGTGATGTTGAACTGACCATTCGAATCGCACTCGGCCCGCAGCGCATCGTAGACGCCGACGTTGGAGACGACCGCCCGGGCGAGGTCCGGTCGCTGGGTAAGAACCGCTCCCATGAGGAGCCCCCCATTGCTGGCACCGAAGATGCCCAGGTGGTCCTTCGAGGTGTACCCCTCCCGGCACAGGTGTTGCTCACACGCGATGAAGTCGTCGAAGACGTTCTGCTTCTTGGTCAGCATCCCGGCGCGGTGCCAATCCTCCCCGAACTCTCCACCCCCGCGCAGGTTCGCGATGGCGAGGAGCCCCCCCTTCTCGAGCCACGGCACCCACCAGACGACGTAGGCCGGCGACATCGGGATCCCGTAGCCCCCGTAGCCGGTCAAGAGGGCCGGTGTCGACGCGTTCCGTTCCTTTCCCTTAGGGACGATGATGTTGATCGGAACGCGGGTGCCGTCCTTCGACGTGGCAAACTCTCGGAGCACTTCCCACCGGGACAAGTCCACAGGAGGACGGCAGGTGAGAGCGGTCGGCTCCGGCGCGCCGGTCGGGCCGGTCACGAAGTACTGCGTCGGCGCCAGGAAGGTGTTCACCCCGAACAGCACCCTTCCTCCGGAGAGGGCGGTCATATCTCGTACCGAGGAGACCGGAGGCAGAGGAACCTCTTCCAAGGCACCGGTCCGCAGATTGACGCGGTCGAGTCGGCCCGGCCCCCCCAGCTGCTCGTGGAGATACAGCTGGTCCGGGACCGTCGTGATCTCTTCGATGATCCACTCCCGCTCGGGCACGACGAGTTCGGCGTCGGAAAGCCTCCACTCGGGGCCTTTGACCCGAAGAACTCGTCCGCGAGGCGACCCCTTCCGGCAGACGAGGTAGAGGTGGCCGTCGTGTCCGAGCTCGGCACGAACCACCTCGTCCGCGGGTTCGGCTACCCGGACCCAGGGAGACCTCCCGTTACCCACCCAATACTCGAACTGTCCTCCGTCCCCGTGGGCCACCGTGACGAGATACCGCTCGGGGTCGGGGAGGTTCGCGAGTTGCAATTCCGCGATCCGTGGGAACTCCTTTCCCAGGGCATACGTGTCCTCGGTCTCCGGCGTTCCAAGCCGGTGGAAGTACACCTGCTGGTAGAAATCGAGGTCTTCGGGCGGGCGCTCCCCGGGCTTCGGGTGGTGGATATAGAAGAACCCGCTCCCGTCGGGGTTCCACGCGACGCCGCTTCCCCCGATGCGCTGGCCGCGGTGGATCACATCCGAAAGCCGCTTCCCGGTGGTGGCGTCGAAGAGGTGGAGATCGCCTTCCTCGCTCCCGCCCTCGGAAAGACACGCCGCAAGCAGTCGGCCGTCCCACGACGGGACGAACATGTCAAAATTGACCGTGACGCCCCGCCGCGCGAGTTTGGCCGTGTCCAGGAGCACCTTTTCGTTTTCCAACTCCCGGTCGGAATCCCATGCGACCAGGCGGGGCCGGTCTCGTCGGGAGTCGAACTTCAGGGCGAACAAGCGCCCGCCGGCGGCACGGAACCCGAGATAGAAGGTGTACCCGCGCTTTGTGATCTGCTCGAAACGCCGGGCGTAGGTCTTCCGTTGCGGCAGGGAGTCGAGGAACGTGCGGGCGCGACGGCTCTGCGCCCCGGTCCACTGCCGGACCTTGGCGCTCTTCCCGTTCTCGAGCCACCGGTACTCGTCACGGACGGGGACCGAGTGGTAGACATCGACCACCGCTCGGCGCGGAGTCGAAGGGGGAGGGGCGAGTCTCCGAGCCCGGGTACGCTTGCGAACAGCCTTCTTCGGGGGCATGCGCGGGGTATCCCCCGGGGATTAAGAAAGCCGCCGGACCGGCCGCTCCAAGCCGACGGTTCACCCCAACGGGAGGCCGTCCATCGAGAGGAGACGGCCCACGGGATACTCGCCGACCCGCTGCGCGGAAAACCACGGCGAGCGCTCGTAGAAGAACTCGAGGCGGAGAGCCGGACTTCCGGCGAATTTGGGGTCGGTCCGGAGCCGGGCCTCGAACTCGGCCCGGAGGTCCGGATGCTGGTCGACCTCCTCCCGAGCCAGTTTCTCGAGCACGTAGCCCTCTCCACCCTCCTTCTGCTCGAAGATCGAGTCAAAGAGGCCCCAGCGGAGCGCGGAGTCGGGCGCTTCGGGTTCGAGCCAGTGGACCGCTACCTTGGAGAGCCGCTGGGCCAACGCAATCACGGCCGACCCGGCGGGGAAAGTGGCGGTCTCGGTCCAGCGGAGACACGTTCCGAACTGGCCGAACTCGTGCTCAACGTTGCCGCCGCGTAGGATCGGGTGTCGACCCTCGAACGGTCTCCCCGGACGCTGCATACCGGTACACCGGTAGCGTTCGACCTCTCCGGTCCAGGCCCGCGTCGTTCGGTCGACCGACACCCCTTGGAGCTCGAGGACCTCGATCACACGGGTCCACTGCGGGGGAACGATGTACCCGGCAGGGAGAGTGACCGAAGTGACCACTTGGGCTCCGGAATCCATTGACAGCGTTAGTTCGAGAGGCCGAGGGCCGTAGCGGACGGCGAGGGCGCCGGAGATGGCGCTCTGCTCCCGCACGAACTCCCTCCCTCGGAACGAGACCGAAACCAGGTCGCCGTTTCCCCCGACAATGAGGGGGAACGGCTCGTTCCGGGCCGCCTCGGCCCCCCGTCGGGAGGCGTGCTCGTCGGCGTCCCGGTTCAGCGCTTGGAGGGTCGTCGGATATCGATTCAACAGTTCGAGGAGCGCATGGAGGAGCGCGTAGTTCCCCCGGACGCGGGTCTCGTAGTCCTTGAGCATGTGCATCTCGACCAGAAGGCCCGGACGGTTCTCCAGAATCATCCGACCCGTCGAGAACCGCGGCGGATTCTCGTTGAAGGCGAGCCCCCGGGAAGGGTCGGTGTCGTCGTTCAAGAACACCGCCCGCGGGAACGCGAGGTGACCGGCCCGGTTCACCCGGCGCTCCAGTTCCGGGGTCACCGTGTCGCGGAGCCAGCGAGCGGTGGGCGGAAAGACATCGGGTCCGTCGTCGAGCGCGAACGTGACGTCGTACTCGAAGTCCGCCCCGTCGGTCACGTGGTTGTCGACGAAGAAGTCGGGCCGCCACCGCTCGAGCATCCGAAGGAAGGCCCGCGTCTCGGGGGCGTCGGCCTTCATGTAATCGCGGTTCAGGTTGAGATTCGTCGCATTGGCCCGCCATCCGGGTAACTCAGGACCGTTCTGATTGATCCGGTTGAAGGCGGACCTCCGCTCGTGGCCGTCGACGTTGTAGACGGGAATGAAGACGAAGACGACCTTCTCGAGGAGCGCCGCGCCTTCCTCGGAGATGACGAGGTCGCGGAGCAGTGCCAAGCACGCGTCCTTGCCGTCCGGCTCGCCCGCGTGGATGCAGTTCTGGGCGAGCAGGACCACTCGGCCGGAGGCGTGAACCGCGGAGGGGTCGAAGATGCCGTCCTTCGAAATCACCACCAGGTTGAGGTCGCGGCCCTCGCCGGTCGTACCGAACCTTTCCACGTGAACCCTATCGGGATGCGCGGTCGCCACCCGATTCACATACGCCATCGTCTCCGCGTAGCCCGGAGTCTCGCGATAGCCGCTGGATTCGGCCGGTGTTTGCCAGTCGGGGTCGCCCTCGCTCTGTGTCCTCAGAGACTTGGTCAGCTTCATGACGGAACCCTCCGCCGGGGATGCTCGCCCCGCGGGCATCGCCTGAGCAACGGGGCGCTTATCAATCCTGTTTGGCGCCGTTTCACCACCTCATCGCACTGGCTCATATACCGGCACGATGACTCTTGACGAGGAACTTTCCCGAACATGACTGACCGATCCCTCTCGGGCCGAAGCGAACAGGATGCGAACGTCATCCACTGGCTCCTCGGGAAGGATCAGCCCGCGGTGCGCCACTACACGCTCGTGAACCTACTTGACCGAAAGGAGAACGACCCCGACGTCCGGGAGGCCCGGTCGAGGACTGGCCGTGTCGGCTGGGCGGCGGACCAATTGCGCGAAGAGGGTCCGAAGGGATTCTGGGAACGCCGCGAGCCGCGGAATGTCTCGGAGTACGTCGACTTCCTGTACTTCCCCCCGTACCTTTCCACGAACTGGAGAGCGCTGGTCCTCGCGGAACTCGGTATGGATTCCTCCGACCCGCGGATCCGAAAGGTCGCGGAACTGATGTTTGAGTACAAACTCCGGTTCAGCTCGCCCTTCAACTTCTTCCACGAAGAGGTGTGCATCTCGGCGAACTCCGCCCGAATGCTCACCCGCTTCGGGTACGGCGACGATCGCCGGGTCCGGAAGCTCTACGATTGGCTCATCGAGGACCAGCGCGAGGACGGGGGGTGGAACTGTTCCCAAGGCACCCCGGGAACACTTGATGCCTGGGAGGCCCTCGCCGCGTTCGCGACGGTCCCTAAGGCGTCGCGCTCGCCCCAGATGACTCGCGCGATCGAGCGGGGCGCGGAGTTCTACCTCGAGCGGAACCTGTTCAAGGAGGGCAAGAGGTATGCTCCCTGGTTCCGCCTCCACTACCCGAACCACTACCTCTACGACTTCCTCGTGGGTCTCGACGTCATCACTCAGCTCGGGTTCGCCGGCGACCGACGGCTAAGGCCGGCGCTCGACCTCCTGCGCAAGAAGCGCCGGAGCGACGGACGCTGGCGGCTCGACCGCGTGCACCCCGACCTCGGCCCCGGCCTCAAGATCTATTCGGACATGAAGAAGGTCCGGCCGCTCGTCCTCGAACGGGCCGGTGAGCCCAGCAAGTGGATCACGCTCAAGGCGCTCACCGTCCTGAAAAGAATCGACGAAGCGCGGTAGTGCCTCTCCGGAGATTGGCCCGGGCTCGGGGACATCGGTCCTCGGACGCCTACAGTGGCGTCGCATACCCGACGAGAGGAGCGGTCGCCTAGCTGGAGCCAGTCTTAGAGCGCACGGAAACCCATGTGAGGTAGGGCAAAAAGTCGGGGGAACCGGGAAGCAGAAGGCTGAATGTCGCGGTAAGGCGGTCCGGTCGTTCGAAAACGTACCTGAGCTGCTGTCGGGGCCCCGGAGTCGCCCGCTCGCTACTCAGCAGGATTCCATTCCCGTCGGGAAGCATCGTCACGTTGGGATAGTGGATCGTGTGACCCTCGTTGTCCCAGAAGATGCCCCGCATCTCCTCCTCCCCCTCCGGATACAGAATCAGCAGGTCTTCGTGGCGGAACGCGCCTCTCTCGGCCGTCGCGGGGAACTCGCACCATCCCATCCGGATGAGGACCTGGCCGCCGAGGTCGACCCTCCACGACTCTCCGCTTGCGGTCGCCGTCCCGGGCTGCCCAGTACGGCTTTCGTCCTTCCAATCGCCGACCAGGTAGTTCAGCGCGGAGTCGAGCCCCATCGGAATCCCCGAGCAGGCGGAGGGGCCACGGGTATTAGACCCCCCTCGGAGCAGTGGAGGGGGCGGCGGGTCGTTACTTGTGTCCCTCGTCGACCGACGTGTCGTCCATTCGGAGGAGTTGCTTTCCGATGTTGGCGCCCGAATAGAGGCGGCCGAGAGCCGTCGGTGCGTTACGAAGGCCCACCAGCACGTCCTCCTTCGATTTCAGCCGACCAGACCGAAGCAGCGGCAGCATTCCGTCCACCGCCTCGCGAAGTCGTGGAAGATAATCCCTCGCGAGGAGGCCTTCCATCCTCCCGTTGACCATGACAAGAGCGAGATAGTTCGTCGGCCCAGGCGGTGGCGGGCCGGTAGCGTACCGAGACGTGGCCCCGCACAGGACGACCCGGCCACCCGATCGCAAACGATCGAGAGCCAGATCGAGAGTCGACCCTCCATCGTTGTCAAAGAAGATGTCGATCCCGTCGGGGCACAGCTCCGTGAGCCGTCGTCCGACATCCTCGGTTCGATGGTCGATCGCTCCGTCCGCTCCGGCCTCCTGGAGTAGCCAGTCACACTTCGCGGACCCGCCCGCGATACCGACGACGCGGAGCCCTCGGATCTTCGCGAGCTGGACGGCAATCGAACCCACGCCTCCGGCCGCGCCCGAGATGACGAAGGTCTCTCCGGCCTTGGGTCGTGCGACCTCGTGCACGCCGAAGTACGCCGCGAGGCCGGTGATCCCGAGCGCTCCGAGTGCCCAGTTCGGCGGGACGCCGTCGGGCACGCGGTAGGTGGGGGCGAATCCCTGGCCGTCGGTGACCGTGTAATCCTCCCACCCCATGTGGCCATGGACGATGTCGCCGGCTTTGAACGCCGGGTGCCGCGACTCGACCACCTCGGAGACCGCGAGACCCCGCATCACCTCCCCGATAGGGATTGCGCCGGATTCCGGACCGGCCGAGTCGCCTCGCCCCACCAGGAAGCTCTGGGTCGGGTCGAACGAGTACCAGAGGTTGCGCCCGAGGAACTGGCCCTCGCTCGGCGCGGGAACCGGGCTCTCTAGCCATCGGAAGTTCTGCTCGGTGACCTCTTCCGTGAAACGCTTCGCCACCAACCATTGTCGGTTGACGTGCCCTGGCATTCTGCTCACCCATCGCTTCGGTGGAAGACCGGCATTGGCGGCGGGAATGTCCCCCACTTGGGATATAGCTGCACTCGGCCGCAATGCGGTCGGCCCCAACTTTCAGATTCGTCGAACCGTCTTGGCCGGGCGACCGCGACGTCGTAGAAGGATCGGGTCCCTTCAGCGACGGCCCGCAGGCCACGAAGCTTCAGCCATCGTGCGGCGACCGAAGGTCGTGCCCGGTCTCGAGGAGGGACTTGAGGTTTAGCGCAAAGTAGGTCCAGCCCCACTCCGCGCCTCCGTAGAGGTCCGTCCACTTCTCCAGTCTTGGAAAGCCTAGGTGTTCCACTTTCAGGAGAGAGCCGTCGTCCTTCGGCTCCACGGAGAGCTTGAACACCGTCCCGTGGAGCGAGATACCCGGCCATTCCCACGCGAACGCGATACTCCTTCCCGGCTCGAACTCGACGATGGTCCCGGTGTGAGTAGGCCCGCCGGTCCAGCTCAGCGAGTAGGTCCCGCCCTTCCGAGCAGTGAGCTCCGCCTTGTCGGCCAGCCACTTCACCAGCAGTTTCGGGTTCGTGAGCGCGTCGAACGTTCGTTCCGGGGCAGCGTGAATGAAGTACTGGTGGTCCACGGCACGGGTCTTCTGCGACGGCATTTCGTCACTCCTCGAACCGAGCCACTGTTCTTCCTCGATATATTCGAGTCAGGCCGGGAATCCGGGAGCGATTCCGTCGGGCACGTAAGGAACGGTTCGAGGCCCGCATGCTTCCGGGTCTTTCCGCGGAGGATTGCCTGTTCGCCGACCTTGGGGTGGACCCCACTTGGTCCGTATCGAGCGTCCGGACCGGCAGACGGACCTCCGTTCACTCAACCGTCCATTCTTTTGGAGCGGCGCCGGCCGGAGGGATGGGACGGCTTATCGGGGGCCTAGCGTACCACCTCCCGCATGGCCGCTTCCTCCGGGACGCCGTCTCTCCTGGGGACCACGATTCGACGGACCTTCATCGTTGGCCGGATGTCGCTCCTCGTTGGGGGCGGGATGGTGGTGTTCTACTCGGCGGCGTTTGGGCTCGGAGGGCCGCTCTTCGTGTCGATCGGGACCGTGGTCTTGCCGGTCTTCGCCGTCTCCGGAGGAATTGGTGGGGCGTTGGTGTTCACCAATGACCGGACCAAAGGGGTCCTCGAGTACCTGGTGGCGTACGGCGTCTCCCCTCGCCGGATCCTTTTCAATGCGTTAGCCTCGGGTCTCGTCCAAGTCACCATCATCCTGGGGGTTGGCATCACCGCCGGCGTCACGACGTATCTGCTGAGCGGCTACGCCCTCACTCTCCGCCTCCCAGAGACCCTCCTGATCTACACCTTCCCGATGAGCTACCTCACCGTGTGCATGATGACCACTCTGGGAGTCTTCTGGACGGCGCTCTCCTCCCCCCGGTCGGGGATGAATAGCCCCATCGGCGTGCTCCCGATGGTGGGCGTTCTCCCGACCGCCGTCGTTCTCGTCCTCGCTCTGACCTTTTCGGCTCATGCGACCGAGATCGCGCTGGGCGCCGAGCTGGCGATCTTCCTGGTCGTCCTCTCCCTGCTTACCCGCACGGACCGACTGATGCCGACCGAACGACTTCTCTCGCCCACGTAGAGAGGTGGGACCTGCGAGTATGAGTGGACGGCCGGTTTCCGTGACCCCCTCGCACGTCCAGGGCAATGGTCTCTCCTTGACCTGCCGGTCCCTTCATTCGGGCTACCGCGACAAGCCCGTTCTCCACGATGTGTCGTTCACGGTCGATAGGCCGGCCGTCTACGTGGTGCTCGGACCGAACGGTGCCGGGAAGACCACGCTCTTCCGAACGATCGCCGGAATCCTCCGCCCGACCTCGGGGGAGGTCTTCATTGACGGGGTTCCGGTGGCCCAACAGTCGTCCCGCGACCAACTCCACTACCTTTCCCACATGGACGGCATCCCCGACGGCCTCACGGTGAGAGAGAGCCTCGACTTCTACGCGCAGGTGGAGCGGGCCACCTCGGCGGACGTGGAACGGGTTCTCGACCAGCTCGAGATCCGGGAGTTCTCTAACACCTTCATCTCGAAACTGAGCGCGGGTCAGCGCAAGCGCGTCTCGATCGCCCGCGTCTTCCTCCGGGAACGCGGGATCTACCTTTTGGACGAGCCGACCGCAAGCCTCGACCCGAAGGTGGCCCGCGAGATCCGTTCGCTCATCCTGGAACTGAGCAAGGACCGAATTGTCCTCTACTCCTCCCACAACCTCTTCGAAGCCCACGAGATCGGGCAGTTCGTCATCACGCTGAAAGGAGGGGCCTTGACGCTCTTCGACCGGATGGAGAACGTCCGGTCGGCTCACTTCATCATCGGGGTTCGAACCCTCGAGCCCACTCCGGTCCTGGCGGATTGGGGGCGGAAGGGCGACTACTACGTTCGCGAGCTTCCCGGTCCAGAGCAGGTCCCGACGCTCATCCGGGACCTGGAGGCACAGGGGGTTCGTCTTCGAGAGGTTCGCGAGATGGAGAACCCCCTCGAGGACCTGTTCACCTAGTGATTGTCCCGGGAACGATCTCTCGGATTCATTTCCCGAACGTGGGCTGATGGGGCGAGAAGCGCAACAATGAATCGGGTCAGTGTACGCGGAGACCTTGCGAGCGTTGCACCACGCGACCCGGGCTTGAGGTCAGCGCGGGCGCGGGAACTCAAGGGACGGGTGTGTTCCGCCGAAGGAAAGCCCGGCTCTCCACAAAGAAAACCGCTCCGGCCAAGATGAGCGCGAAGCCGCCGCTCCCAACCACATAGATGGCGAAGCCCTCAGCGCTCGGCCCTGCAGAACCGCCGAAGAGGAAGTTCAATCCGGAGCAGGCGACTAGGACGACGAGGCCCGCGACGAGGAGCCACACTCCGAGGCGATAATGCCCGGTTGCCTTGGCGAGGATGATCTCGAGCTGATTGCTGGGCTCGGGGGCCTGTCGCGCCATCGACCAAACCTAGTATCGATTCGTCGCCATTAAAGCTCCGTCCGAGGGCCCTATATCGGACGGTCACGCGCGTGTTGCGTGAGCGCCAAGGGATGATGGCTATGGCGGTTACACTCACTCAGGTTGCCGAGGAGGGGACCGCCTGGCTCGACCTCGCGGTCGCCTCTCGGGCGCGGATGCGCCGGGCGGCCACCACGATGCACGCGATGTAGATTCCGGCCGCAAACCAATCTCCCTGAGGGATGTCGTGGACCGCGATGGCGGTGGTGAGTGGGATCAGCATCACACCTGTCAGGATCGACAGAGTCTGGATCTCTGTCAGAGAGATCCGTCCAAAGAATCGGAGGGCAAGGTACGCTAACCCGATTGGGTAGATCGTGGCGGCCACTGCGGCTCCGGGGCCGAGCTTCCAGAGCAGCATCCCCGGAACCCAGTCCGGCACGAACGGGACCGGAAAGAAGGCGAGCACCGGGATGAAGGTGACGAAGAAGAATCCCAGGGACGCTATGATCAGAGGGAACGGTCGCGAGATCCTCCCCTGGAGCGTGAGGGCCGGATTGGGGACCGGCATTCGACGTGCCAGATAGATCCCGAGCAGCAGTATCCCGGTGGGCAGCAGCATCAGCGGAAGAAGGCCCCGGAAGGTCGCACTGAACAGCGACTGGAGGGTGAGAATCGCAAGCACCTCGAAAAGGACGAGCGCGATGAACCAGCGAATCGTCTTTTCGCTCAGAAACCGCACGTGGCGGGTCTCCGGGAAAATCAAGAAACTCAGTACGACGGGAACGGAGATGCTGATGATCATGTGGAAGAGGGTGATCTCGGTCACCCAGGGCCAATTGACCCCGATCCACCGTCCCTCCCCACCGCCCAGGACGGGCGAGTTGGGGTTCACGGCGAAGTATGTCTTGGCGAGGAGCCCCTCGTTCAGAGCGCCGTACGATATTCCGAGAGCGAGCAGCGAGGCGATCCACTTGTTCCAAGCGACTACCGCCTCACGAATCAGGAGGACCGGAAGGGCGTAGCTCGGCCACGTGAGCAGGAAGAAAGTGAACGCCGCCGAAGGCACCGTGACCGCGGCCCCAAACGAGGTAGAGCCCGTGAGGAACTCCACACACGGAGTGAGAAAGACGAGGAAGAGGATGGGACCGACGTTCCTCACGCTTTGTCGCAGGCTTCTACCGGCTCTAAGTGCGTATCTGTGGACCGGAGACCCGGCCTGATGGATGTGCAACCTTCGTCGCTTCCGACCCGGTCGAGGATGGACCTGTGACCCTCGCCCGAGCCCGGAAGCTCAGGATGGAGCAGGCAAGGGTGGGTCCGCGACTTTCAGAAGTTGCTTTCCGAAGTTTTCCCCCTTGAAGAGCCGGGCGAGTGTCTTTGGAGCGTTCTCGAGCCCGACCGCGATGTCCAGTTTCTGCTTGAGGCGACCATCGGCAAGCCAAGCGGCGAGGACCGGCACCGCCTCCGAGAATCGTGCCGCGTAATCGAATATGAGGAACCCTTCCATACGGCCCCGCTTCCTGATCAAAAGCGGATAGTTCCTGAGCGGCCAGAACTCCCAACTCACGTAATTGGAGATGGCTCCACACATCACGACCCGTGCGTGCAGATTGATCCGGGCTAGAACTTCGTCCAGGATCTCACCACCGACGTTATCGAAGTAGACATCGATTCCTTGCGGGCAGGCCTCGGAGAGTCGCGGACCGACTTTCTCCGCACGATAGTCGATGGCGACATCAAAGCCGGCCTCCTTTCGAAGCCACTCGCATTTTGCGGGACCTCCGGCGATGCCGACCACCCGGGCTCCGAGGATCTTCGCAATCTGCCCAGCGATCGAACCGACAGCGCCGGCGGCACTCGAGACGACGAACGTCTCCCCCGCCCGCAACTTCCCGACATCGGTGACGCCGAAGTAGGCGGTCACTCCGGTGCCAAAGAGGCTCAGCGCCAGCTCGGGAGGGACGCCAGGGGGGACTCCTTGGACTGGGGTGGCACCAACCCCGCCCGCGGCGAGATAGTCTTGCCATCCGACGAGGCCCGTGACCAGGTCGCCGACCTTGAAAGCGGAGTTTCGGGACTCAACGACTTGGCCCACCCCGAGCGCGCGCATCACGTCGCCGAGCGGGACCTTCGGCACGTAGGTATCCGCCTTCATCCAACCGATCTGGGTGGGATCGCAGGAAAGCCAAAGGTTCCGGACGAGGATTTCTCCGTCCTTCGGCGTCGGGGTTGGGGTCTCCTTCCACTTGAAATTCTGTTCGCTGAACATGTCTTGAGGTCGGCTCACGAGCAGCCACTGGCGGTTCGTTCGCGCAATCATCGACATCCGCTCCTCCAGGAGTCAAAACTCTTCATTCGCCCGAACCGGTTTGGCCGGTATAAGTCTGGTGACGACCGCTCGAGTTGGCGTGTTAGCCGCCAGACGGAAAGTTCCAGAGTCTGAACCCGGAGAGTCAACGCCACCACCTTCCGGAGCACACCCAAGGTGCGCAACCCTGATGGAACCCGTCCGGTTACGCCCGACAATGGGTTCTCCGGCGCCGGTCTCGAAGTCGGGCCTCGATTCCGACCTCGAGGAGTCGTTCGCACGGCACGGACCTCCGGACGCGCGGGACCAGCTCACCCCCGATGCCCTTCGGAGCCTCGAGGAGGAGGGCTCGGCCTCGGTCAACGCCGCCGTGGTGGTGGGCGACCTCCGCATGTCCGGCCTCTTGATCCGGGAGGCCGTGAGCGCCCCCCTGTTCGCGCGGTACATCATTGGGTTCACGGAAGCGGTCCGAGGACTCGCGACCAACTTCGAGGGCTGGTTCGACAAGTTCACCGGGGATGGGTTCATCGCGTTCTGGATCTACCAAAACGAGGACGAGATCGTCCACACCGTGCCCGGGTTCTGCCAGTCAGTGATGCCCGCCTCCGACACGCTCATCGACAATTTGAAGCGGAACTCCCGGAACTTTCCCGTGGGAGTCGGTCTGTCGATAGGAATCGATGCGGGTCCCTGCGAACTCGTCCGCGTGGGACATGCGATCACGATCGTCGGCAGCCCTATCGTCGGTGCGACGCGCATGGTGTCCGGTGCGCGGGCGGGTGAGGCGCTGATCAACATCGGTCTCGGGACGACCTTCGAGCGGCAGAAGGACCTTCTCGGGACCTTCGGTGTTCGCATCTCTAGACAGGTAGTTCCCACGAAGGAGTACCCTCAGGGTCAGGAGGCCTACGGACTCGAATTCGGGAAGGCGCTCCCGGGGTCGCCGGAAGACGACAATTCTACGCGCTAGGCGGGCCTGTCGCGAGACCGCGCCCCGGCGGACCATTCGGCTGGGGCTGACGGTTCGCTCCTCGAGCGCACCGGATCTGCCTGGCCGAGATGGACTACTTCTTGAGATACTTCGCGAGGGGCTGCCAGTAGCTCTCCTTCCAACCACTACTGAGATGCCCGACGTGATCGGTCGGAACGCCGCTATGGGTGAATCGTAGCGTCGTCCCACTCCCGGACTTCGAGAGCACGAACGTCACCTTCGAGTAGTGTCCCTCGGGCCACGACTCCTCCGATGGCATCCAGCTCTGGACGATTCGCTTGCCCGGAACTAGCTTCAGATTCTTGCCGTGAATGTAGCCCCCCCACGCCATGATCGACCCGCCAACTCGTGGGCTGATCTTCGCAGGGGCACCCGTGAAGGCGGCGTGCCCCTTGGTGGTCATCAACGCCTGGTAGACCTCTTCGGGGGTTCCGGGCAACTTGACCGTTTGACGTATCGTTCCTGTCTTCATGACTCGGTTCGCGCCGATGGGCGGGGTCTTTCAATATCCTTTGCAATTCGTTCGGACTCGTTCAGAACAAGTGCCAGCACCAACCCTCCCTCTCGGGGCTCCGCGGGATCTTCTCGGCGAACCCTACCGCCGGAATTGACGTCAAGCGCTCTGGAACTGCGAAAAGTATCACATGACGTCCGCCAGCAGTGCGTTGTGGCTCGGCAAGGTGCGAGTCGATTTTCTGGGCGCCTCTTAGAAGAACTTTGACCCAACTAAGAAACGTTTATCCCCGAGACCGTTTGATAGTCGTGGGCGGCGGGGCTCCCATCCCACCACTCGACCCGGCCCAGCGATTGCTCGTCGAGCGCTGGTCACGGGGTCGTCGGGTCCCGTTTCGGGTCGTGATCCGCGCCCGAATTGTTTTGCTCGCCTCCGCTGGCATGACGAACCGACAGATCGCGAAGGAACTCCAGGTCACGCCCGTCACGGTGGCACTCTGGAAGTCCCGGTTCGCGCTTCTGGGCCTCGACGGGATCTCCCGGGACGCGCCTCGAGTCGGTTCACGCCGTGGGCTTTCGGACGTCACCCTTCGCGCGATCGTATCGAAGACCCTGCAAGAGGCTCCTCCGAACGGGAAATCCTGGTCCAGCCGCTCTCTGGCCCGCGCCGTCGGAGTAAGCCACTCGACCGTCCTCCGGGTCTGGCGCGCCCATCGGGTCCACCAGTATCGGACACCGATCGCGGCGCTCGCCCATGACCCTCGGTTCCAGCCACATGCCATCGCGGTGGCCGGGGTCTACCTGCACCGCCCAAATGCGGCCGTCGTCATCTCCGATCGGATCCCCGAGAAATCCCGAACTCAGAGGCCCGAACCGAGACGTCTCGAGTCCGGACCGCGTTCCTCGCCGAGGGAGCCACCTACCTCTCCGGGCGAGCTGGTCCAGCTCCTGGCCCGCCTCGAGGATGTGCCGACCGGTCGGTCGTCCGCGCGCCTCGCCCGGAAGGAGTTCCTCGCGTTTCTCGCCTCCGCCGCAAATCGCGGGGGACCGGGCGCTCAGCACCACCTATTGGTCCATCAACCGGACGAATCGATTCGCTCCGCGGTCGACAAATGGGGCTCTCCGGCGAGCGAGATACGACTGGTCCATTCGGGCTCGGCCGGGTCGCTCCACGAGATGGTCAAGGACTGGCTCTCGGAACGGTCTAAGGCTCCCCGTACCCGGGTCGTCCTCGATGAAGTCGCGGACCTTCGCAGGGCAGTCGACCGCTGGGCCGATCGACAAAGTGGGGGACCTCGACCATTTGCCTGGGTGAGCCCGCGCAATCCCTAGCCCGGGACTTTCCGGTCCCGACGACCGAGGCCGAGGTTTCCGCATAGTCTTCCGCGTTCCAACCGGATTTCTTGCGGCACATGAACACCCAGCGATTCCTCCAGCTAAGGCCCGGCCGAACGGCACGGGTCTCATCCAACGATAGGGAAGGGGGAAAGTGGGGAGAATGAGCGCTCTCAGCCGAAACGCAGTCCGATATGGTCTGACGGTCGCGATGGCGATCGTGACGGTGGTCAGCATGATGGTACTCTTGGCCCCGGGTACGGCGTCTGCGGTCGCGATCTCGCACTCGGCGCCAACCGTTCCAGCGGTCTCCGCGCCGTCGGGGGCCCTGACGCAGGTCGCGCCCGCCAGCAATCTGAAGGCCTCGGGAACGACCGACCTTGGCCAACTCCAGGTCACTCCCGTTCCCACCGCGTATCGCGGGAATGCCAAGATCACACTGACCGTGAACTTGGCCCCTTCCCAATCTCTCTCCATCTATCTTTCCGAAATCAGCAACCCGAACAGTCCTGAGTACCGCTCGTACCTGACCCCGGCCGCCATCGGCTCACAATTCGGGACGAGCGCCGCCACCTACGCCTCTATGTCGAGCTACTTCGCGGGCTACGGCCTCAAGGTGACGCCCAGCCCGACGCTGCTCGAACTGACCGTCAGCGGCACGGTGAGCCAGGCCGCCGCCGCATTCCACACGCAGCTGGCCGCCTTCCAGGAGACCTACACTTCCCAGGGCGTCTGGAACCCGCGGTTCGGTGATGCGAGCGGGACCCCCGGCTCGGTGACCAGCGGCCCGGTGTTCTACTCGAACATCGAGAGTGCCTCGCTGCCCGCGAGCATTCAGCAGGTGATCTCGGGCGTGTCGGGCCTCGACGGGCTCTATGCCACCCCGAACGCGATGCTGCCGGCGGGACTCAG
>CAZCNZ010000040.1:0-5913 GCA_964500245.1 uncultured Thermoplasmatales archaeon
ACGTTCCGGTTCCACGGGTCCGAGATGACTCAAAGCGAGCCTGAATGGGCTGGCGGTTCCTGACATGCTCTACCTAATCGGTCGGTCCACCGGGTCCCATCGGTCCACTTCAGTCGTTCCCTGACGAAGAATCACTGGACCAACGAGGACCACTGCGTCGGTCCACCTCAAGATCCCCCGGACCGATGACCCGCGCGGTGCTCGTTAAGTAAGTCGAAGGAAAGAATCCCACGAGGGCGTTTGCCCCGTGGGCCACACAGTCGCGGACGCCGAACTCGCAGCCCTGGGTCGCGCCTGAGTTGTCCCGGAACGCGTTACGGGACACGTCCTGCGGCGCTTGTTCTGGTGACTGGCCTACCGAGCAGGCGTACCACCTCTGACCTTCAAGCGGATCTACGGCCACGTCTCACTGGACCAGACCCTCCATTACGTGGGGGTCGACCAGGAGGATATGGCCGAGGGGTTCGCGGTGTTCGACCAGCACATGCGCGAAACCCCGGCTTACTCAGAAATGAGTTACTCGACTTCCCAACGGCAAACGGCGTTTTGAGAATGGAGCGTTTTTCTGACGTGAAATGGGCCCGGCCGGATTTGAACCGGCGACCTTCCGGTTATCAGCCGGATGCTCCAGCCAAACTAAGCTACGGGCCCCGCCGATAGGACAGGTACGGGTCTAAAACCGTGTCGGGTGTCCCCGGGCGTGCCGAGCGTCAGGCCCGCCCAAAGACATCGAGGGCCTCCCACATGTCGTCTCAATCGATGCCCTTGGTGGAGGGCGGGCGGTCGTCGGTTCAAGTGCTCAGAAGCTTTCCCTGACGCGGTGGGACCGCTGGCCACTCCTCCCCCGACACGACCTCGCAAGACGCGCACGCGACTCTACGTTTCCCTGGCAATCGCGGCGGTTTTGGTCGTCACACTCGCGGCCCTGACCCTCATCCCGTTTCCGCAGACGAAGATCAACCAAACTCAGATTGCGATTTCGGCCCCCAAGCCCGGCTGGCCAGCCTACGGCCAGTCCTCAGCTGAGACCTTCCCGTCGGGCACCACCGTCCAGGTCTCTTGGACAACCCTCCCGCCCATTGGAATCGCGCTGACCGAGATCGGCCTCGATGGGCAAGCGGGACGTTTCCTCGGGGAGGGCAGCTCCGGCAGCAGCATGTTCTCCTCGACCGGCGGCGCGTATGCTTTCAACGTGAGCTACTGGGGGAGCGTCAACGTAGTCGTCGCGGTTTCTGCGTCCTACAGCGCCAGTGCGCCGCTCCTCTAGGGCGAACACGGAAGGGGCCCCGGTTTCCCGGGGCCCGAATGGGTTCTCTCAGTTCGGCCGGTGGAGGAACCGGTTCGGTTGGAATGCCGTCGAAAAGGGCCGGTCGTCTAACGAGAAATGTCGTACTAAGCTACGGGCCCGTCCGTCAGAGACCTTGCCTCTGGCGGCGGAGCCACAACGGTGGGCCTACTAAACTCATGCGACCTTATGCACGGCACCGATCGTCGCACCGAACCTAGTATTTCCGTGCCGGTGGGGCGAACGTAATGTGCACGTCGATGCGCTCCCGCTTCAACTCGACGGTTCCCGCCGCCGGGGAAGGGGTGAACCCGAGCGGGGAGCCGACTCGGTACATGTGTTTGCCACTGTGGACGGTGAACATGATCACGTCCACGTCCGCGGAGAGCTCGTTGCCGTCCAGCGCCACCGACCAGCGAGTGCCGGGGGGAAGGCCGACCTCCGTGAAAACGATCGGGAGCTTGTGCCGCCGGGCCACCAGGATCAGGAGGAGAATGACCAACAACGCGGCAATTCCGCCGAGGAGTTCATACCCCTCCGAACCGGGCAGCCCCAGAAATGACCCCGAGCTCGAAGATTTGGGCGGCGGAGCCGCGGACGCGGTGAACGTGATCTGTTTGGAAACGGGCCCCCCACTCACCACTAAGGATCCGGAACTCGGTGCCGCGGTGTAGCCCGAGACGGTACCAACCGCGAACGTGTAGGTGTCGTTCCCTTCGGAAAACTGTATGGTGTCGGTGGTGGAACTCGACGGCGTGCCCTGCAGCGTGACAGTCCACGAAGTCCCGGTCGGCAGTCCCGTCTCCGTGAACGTGACCAGATACGTTCCCGGCGGGGCCGGCGTGAAGGCGGCGGCTATGGTTCCGCTCGAGGAAACGGTGACCGTCGTGGACGATGAACTGGGCGAGGAAACCGTGCCGGCCGTGCTGCTCCAAGAGGTGAACACCTCCCCCGCGCAACCGGGGGCGACGAGCGGGTAGGTTCCGGCTGCGACCCCGGAGGCTTGCTGGGCGTTGGCGTAGGTCGTGCCATCGAAGTCGATCGAGCATGAGGTCGGGGTGGTCTGGAATGTGAGAGTGTACGTCGTGACGGAGGTCGCTGTGAACGTGGCGGTAATGGTACCGGTGGCCGACACGGTCACCGTCGTGGATGCCGAAGTGATGGACGTGACGGTTCCGACCGTGCTGCTCCAGGACGAGAACGTTTCTCCCGTGCAGGCCGGGGCGACGAGCGAGTAAGTGCCGGCGGCGACTCCGCTGGCCTGTTCACCGTTGGTATACGTCACGCCGTTGAAAGTGATTGAGCAGGAGGTCGGAACGGTTTGGAAAGTGACGGTGTACGTCGAAGGGGCGGGAGCACCCGGGTCGATGAACACCACCGAGCCGGAATCCTGGTCAGAGACGAACGCCTCCCCCGTGGCGGCATCGATTGCGATTCCGTTCGGAAGTTCCCCCACCGTCAGGTTCACAAGGGCACCGGAGGTCACGTTGACCTCCGTGACGATATTTGCGTCGTAGCCACCGTTGGTCGAATTGACCTCGATGGTAGCATAGAGGAGATCGTTGACCGGGTCCCACCCCAGGTGGAGGCTGGTCTGGTAAAGGTTGATGCTCCCGACGAATGACCCCGACGCCGGACTGAACTTCTGAAGGACGTAGACGCTCGAGTTCGTGTCCTGGATGTAGATTAAGCCGGTCGCCGCGTCGTACGCGATGGCGTACGGTTGGAAGTAAGTTTGAGTCTCACCGACGACGGTGCCGGTCGAGGGGTCGACGGTCGCGATCTCCCCGTAGTCCTCGCCCGAAACGCTTCCCACGACGTAAAGGTCGGTGGTGGACGGGTCGAACACTGTCGGGCCTGGTGTGATACCCGAGAGGTCGATCGACCCCACGCTCGAATTCGTGGCGGGGTCGATGACCGTGATGTTTCCCGCCGTGTTCACTACGTAAAGGTACCCGGTGTCCGGGTCGTACGTCAACGAGTACGCGTTCGTTCCTACGGGTATGGAACCCGTCGTCGCAAAGGTGCGGGCGTTGAACACCGTCAGATTGTCCACGTGCCCGGCCGGCGGGGGGCCGAAGTTCGCGATGTACCCATATCCGGTGTTCGGGTCGACCCAGATGTCGCGCGGGTCAAGTCCCGCCGCGACGTACCCAAGGATCTTTCCCGTCGCAGGGTCGACCACCGAGGCGTTCCCGTACAGCCCGAGTCCGTTCTCGAGCACGAATAGGTACCCCGTGAAGGGGTCGAAGTACGTCTGTTCGGGATACACAAGGCTGAGTGGCTGTCCCACCAGCTGGAGAGACGGCGACATGAGGAGGAACCCCGAAGAATACGTCGCGGTCGCTCCGGCGAGCAGGAGTCGTCCGCTTTCGGGAGAGTAGGCGATTCCGCCCCAGGGATCACTCGGAATGGCGGGCGAGGAGGCGACCCACCGGTGGGTAGCCGGGTTCAGCTCGGTAACGTTGTAGTTCGGATAGTCGGTGACGACATAGACCATGCCGTTGTCCGGGTCGAAGGTCGCCGCCGGAGCTACGCCTTCCCCCGACGATAGCGTGAGGGTGGGTCCGAGGGTGTTCGTTGCGAGTTCCACGGCCGTGGTGTTGTTGTCCCAAGGTACGTAGAGTTCGTCCGTCTTCCAGTCGACCGTGGGGGCACCGGCGCCCGGGGACGGGGCGGGGTTCGTCAACGGAATTGTCTTCCACACGGAGTCGTTGTTCGGGCCGATGACCATGACTTCGGTCCCGACCTCGTAGACCTCCCGTGTCTGATTATCGAAAACGACCCTCGAGGACGCGTCCTGGTAACTCCCCGTGACGAACTGAAAGAGGTCGTTGGTGACATTCAGGTCGTAGACACCAAACGCGGAGCCAAGGTAGAGCTGCCCGCTCGAGTTGTTGACGGCCATCGATCCGTCGAGAGCGTTGCCGCTGGGGTAGGCGAGGGAACCGACCGTCGTGTTTGTGCTCGGGTCGACGATGGAGACATTGTTGTTGTCGTAGTCGAGCACATAGAGGAGGCCGTTGCTCGAGTCGAAGGTGACCCCATCCGGTATCAACCCTACGGGGATGAGGTGCACGAGGCGGTCCGTCGTCGGAGAGATCGCCGCGAGATACCCTCCGTAGTAGACGGCCGTCGCATTCTCGGTCACGTTGGAAGCGGGCTCGTAGAAGAGATTCGTGGCCGGGTCGTACGCCGGAGTCGTCCCCCAAGCCTCGGGATATTGTCCGGATGTTAGGGTGTCGACCGATCGGTAGAGTCCCGGATAAACGGTATTGTTGATCAGAACCGTGGTTTGGCCCACACTCGGGGACACCGGGGGAGAAAGCGGTCCCGCCAGAGAAGTGAGTGACGAGCGTTCGGCATTGGCGGCGGTCAAGGCCGAAGGGGAAGTTTGCTTAGAGGGTGGCACACGCGACGGGGAACTCGCCAACAGCAGGACGATCGCGATGACTACGACGATTCCGACCGCTCGGCCAAGCGTCGGTCGAGCGGTTCCCATTGGCCCGCGCAGCCCGTTCAGCGATAAAGACGTATGGTTAGCACTTTTTCGTTGAAGTGAGACCTCGACTTGATTCCGCCGCGAGAGAATACATCCGGGCTTGCATGAGTGTATCGAGACACGGAATCACGGTTTTGCGCGTCCTGACCGAGGATTATGAACTCGGGATGCTTGTCCAGTCTCGATGGCGGTCCCTCTATGGGCAGTTCTCGGGATTGTCCTCGTTCTCTTAGGTCTCGCCCTCCTCGTGGAGTTCTGGGAAGCGGCTTACGCGATAGGTGCGGGCTTCGCGTTCCTTGTTGTCGCGGTCGTCGAGTGGGGATTGGCTCGGAGTCGATCGGCTTCCGATCCCGAACTGTCGGCGGAGGGCCGCTGACGCCCGCACACTGCATCACGACGGGGTGGAAGGGGCCCCTTGGAGTCGGAGGAGTCCAGATAAGGGCGACACGATTGTGTCATCTTGGGGAAAGCATCTATCCCCGGCCGGAGGGCAATGCGGAGACTATTCCCTACCGGATTCAACCGCGCCCGCCAAACGCTCGTCGTGGCTGTCATCTTTCTCTGCTTGGGTACCATCTCCCTGGTATTCTGGTGGCCCCGCTACTGGACAATCTTGTTCCTGCTGTTGGGGCTCGTGTTCGAGGTGGTCTCTCTCCTCCAGATATTCAGGCTGCCCCAGAAGAGAATCTGACGCGATCAGAACGGACAACCGGTTAGGAACGTGTCACCAAAACCAACCGGAGTACGTCCCAGAAACCGTGACCGATATGTTTGATGTCGACTCCATGGCGAACCCGCAGCCCCCGTTACCCTGGGGCAAGCCGGGCAATTGAAATGAGAAACCGCCCGAGGTCCCATACGTGGGACCGGACCCGCAGCTACTGAACCAACCCGCGGCGTCGGGGGAAGCGACCCACGTGCCCGAGATCGAAGAGCTGATGGGAAACGATTCGTTGTGAGACGCAGTCCAAAAAGGGACATTGTCCTCTGGCCCCGACGTTGTCATAGTGAAGGAGAAGTTGTGGTAGGTATAGTTGAACAACCCCCAGCACGCGGCCACAAACACGACAAGACTCACAACCGCAATCACGTAGGCCCAGAGCGCCCTCCGGCTCGGCGACGGTAG
>CAZCNZ010000041.1:0-5062 GCA_964500245.1 uncultured Thermoplasmatales archaeon
GACCTCCGCCGGCGAACCCTTCTCTTCCGCCATCGTTCCCCCGTGCGCGTGCCTTCCAATCCTGACTTACTCGGGCTCTACTTCTTGAGCGTCGGGAACGCGGCCGAGAGCTCCTCGAGGAGAGGCTTCGCCTCTCCGGGCTCGACGACCGCCACGCTCGCGGCGGACTTCGAGAGCCCCGCGGATTGCCCGAGCCGCTGCTTCTTCGGGACGTAGAGGTACGGGATCCGCTTCTCCTCGCACAGCATCGGGACGTGGACGAGGATCTCGACCGGGTCGACGTCCTCCGCCATGATCACGAGCTTCGCTTCCGCGCGCTCGCTCGATTTCGTCACTTCGTTCGTGCCGACACGGATCTTGCCGGTCTCGCTCGCCACCTGGACGAGCTGGAGGGCCTTGTCGGCGAGGTCGCTCGGGGTTTCGAATCGCACGTAGATCGGTCGCGCCATCGTTCGTTCCTCGCGTCAGCGGAACCCCCGTTCTCGGGGGGTCCTCGGCTCACGGGTGGGGCCTGCTAATGGCTGCGCTATTTAACTCTGCGCAGCGAGTGGGCCCTTCGGGCCCCGGACCTCGGAGAGGAAGGCGAGCGTCCGGCGCCACGCCTCGGCGGCCGCCGCCGCATCGTACGACTCGCCCCCCGGCCGGTGGAAGGCGTGACGGACACCGGGAAAGAGTTCCACCGACACGCGCTTCTTCGCCCGGTGCGCGGCGGGCAAAAGCTCCTGGAGGGCCCAGGGGGTGATCCGCTCGTCCTCCGAGGCGAGGATGAGGAGGACCGGGCCGTGCACCCCGCTGACCTCCTCGGCGCGGTCGATCCTCCCGTAGAAGTCGACCGCGAAGTCGAACGGCCGATGACAGGCGCCGAGGAGGGCATAGCCTCCTCCCATGCAGAACCCGAGGGTACCTACGCGCGCCGGACCGGTCAATCGCTCCCGGAGCGCGACCCGGGCCGCCTCGAGCGTCTCGAGCGCGCCGTCGGTCGCGATCGCCGTCCGTAGCTGCATCCCTTCCTCGACGGTCGTCGGCACCTTCCCGCCGAACAGGTCGACCGCCGCGCTCGGGATCCCCGCCGCGCCGAGGGCGTCCGCGACCGAGCGGAGGTACGGTCCCCGACCGAAGATGTCGTGCACCAGGACGACCCCGAGGGTGCCGCCCGACCCCGCGAGCTCCGGGGGGACCTTCGGACCGACCACCGGCGACCGCTCCGAGGGTGCGAGCGCGCCCCCCTTCAAGAGCTACCGGTTCGACGGCTCCGGGCTCGCGAACGACTGGGGGGAGAGGTCGGGGTGGGCGGCGAAGTACCGCCGGGCGGGGTCCAGGAGCCGGTCGAGGACGTCCACGACCGACCGCTTCAGGTCCTGGGGATGGAGTTGGCCGGACCGCCACCCCTCGAGGAACTCCTTCTCCGAGGGGAATTCGAGGGGGCCTCCGTACTTCGCCGGCCGGTCGACGCGGAGGCGACCCTCCCACGGGAAGACGATGTACCGTACGACCTCGACGACCGGGTTCCCCTCGACCTCCTTCGCGGGACAGAACGCGCTCTCGATGCGCTCCGAGATCACGCTCTTCTCGGCGGGGATCGGGATCCCGGTGCTGGGGTCGGACTTCGACATCTTCCGCTCGACCGTCCCGTCGGTCGGGTTCATCCGGCCGCCGCCCTTGAGCGAGGAGAGGAGCGGCGTGTGGACCGCGGTCGGCACCGGCCAGTGGTAGTGGTGCGCCACCTCGCGGGCGAGCACGTGCGCCCGGCGCTGGTCCATTCCCCCGTAGGCGATGTCGACCGGGAGCTCGAAGATGTCGGCGACCTGCATCGCCGGGTAATAGAGGCGCGAGGTGTCGAGCTCCGATTCCTCCTCGGTCCGGCCCATGATCGACATCGCGCGCTTCGTCCGGGCGAGGGTGGTCGCTTTCGCGGCCCGCACGACCCGTGCCCAGTAGTCGGAGGAACCCGTGAGCTCGTGCGACCAGCGGTACCGCACCCGTTCGGGGTCCGCCCCGAGCGCGGTGAACGTCTCCTGCATGTACCGGCCGGCCGCGGTGATCCGTTCGAGGTTCCCGCCGAGCTTGTCGTTGATCCACGAGTGCCAGTCGGCCAGGAAGACAGTGACGTCGCACCCCGCCTCGGCGAGGTCGAGGATCTTGCGGGTCGTGATGAGGTGGGCGACCGTGAGCGATCCCGACGGCTCGAAACCGATGTACGCTCGGGGATGCTCGTTCGTGGTGAGGAGGGAGCGCATCTCCTCCTCGGTGAGGACCTCCACCGTGTTCCGGACGACGCGGGCCAACCGCTCGTCGGTGTCCATCGCCGAGACGGAGGGACGGCCGTATTTATCGGATAGAGGTCGGCGCGGCGCTGACGCGAGCGGCGTTCGTGTTCGCGCCCGGACTTATTAAGACCCTCCAAGGTGCTAGTAATGACCCCGCGTCCATGGATGATTCCTCGGAGACCGTACCGCCGGTGGCCCCGCCGGTATCCGCTCCGGCCGAGGAACTGGCCCGGTCGCTCGGGGTCCGCCTCGAGACGGCCGAACGCCTCGTGAAGGCCGGCCACACGACCGCCGACGCGGTGCGGGACCTTTCGGACGAGGCGCTCGCCGGCCTCGGGATCGCCCCGGAGGAGGTCGCCCGGCTCCATATTTCGACCGCGCCCCCTGTCGCACCGATGGAGGCCGAGGCGCCGCCCGCCGAAACACCGAAGGCACCGTCTCCGGTCGATTCCGACAAGATCGTGGAGCGATGGGCCGGCACGGTCCATCGTCCGGACCGGGCGCGTCGTCGACGCCCCGCCGTGGCCCCCAAGGAGTCGGCGGACGTCCTTCGGAAGTGGGTGGACGGAGACGACCGGGCGATGGAGGAGTGGATCCGCTCCTCCGAGGCCGACCGTCCCGGGCCCGCCCCGCCGCTCGTTCCGGTCCCCGCGCCCGGGCCCACCGAGGGCCCCGCGCCGCCGGCCCCCATCGAGAGCGCTGCTACTGCGTCCGTCGTCGAGCGCGAGGAGACCGTCGTCCGGTGGCTCACCGGCCTTCTCGACCGGGTCAAGACCGACCAGTTCGACCCGTCCACGATGATCCAGGAGGTCCAGGACCTCCAGCGACAGTTGTTCGACGAGCGGACCAAGCGCAAGCAGCTCGAGGACGAGGTCGAGCACGTGAAGCGCGGCTCGATCGCGGTGATCAAGTACGTCCGGTCGCACGAGGCGAAGGAGCGGGAACTCGCGCTCCGGGGGAAGGACGACGAGATCGCCGAGATGAAGCTCCGCCTCCTCGCCCTCGAAGGCGTGGACGGGCACCGGGCGACGATTACCCCGGCTCCCGCCGACGAGGACGAAGGCGCGCCGGAGGGCGCCCCGGTCGCCGACGCCGACGCGGTCGAGAAGGCGACGCACGACCTCGACCAGCACCTCCGCGAAGAGTTCGCGGAGCGCGAGCACGAGTACATCGAGCGGGAGACCGAGCTCCGCCGCCGCATCGTCCAGCTCGAGGGGGACGTCCGCAGCCTCTCGAGCCAGACCGAGGCCGCCCGGGACCGGGAGTCGATCCTGACGAAGGACCGCGGCCCGCTCGCTGAGGAACTCTCCCAGCGCCTCCAGCAGGCCCAGCAGATCGAGAAGGACCTTGTCTCCCGCGAGAACGAACTGAGGACGCGCTTCGAGGAGATCCGGATCACCGCCGAAGAGAACGAGCGCCGTCGGGGCCTCCTCGAGTTCAAGGAGGGGGAACTCGCCGCCTTCGACCAGCAGCTGCAGACGCGCCGCCAGGCGCTCGATATCCAGGCGCGCCGTCTCGAGGAACAGCGCCGCGAGCTCGGGCCGGCCGGGTCGATGCCGAGCGACGAGGCGCGGCGCATGGAGGACCTCCGCCACCAGCTGTCGCAGAAGGAGAGCGAACTGCGCGCCCGGGAGAGCCAGCTCGCCCAGCGGGTCCAGGAACTCGAGCGGATGGCCGGCGCCACCGCGGAAGCGGAGGCGAACAAGCTGCAGGCCGAAGCGGTCGCCACGGTCGCCGAGGCGAAGGTGAAGAGCGGGATCCGCCGGCTGGACGACCTCCTCTATGGCGGGTTCCCCGTGGGTTCCCAGATCCTCGTGAACGGACCGGCCCACACCGGAAAGGACGTACTCGCGCGGCTCTTCTCGTCCGAGGGGCTTCGGCTCGGGGTCCCCTCGATCTGGGTGGTGACGGACAAGACGTACCAGCAGGTCCGGGAAGACCTTGCCGGGCTCTACCCCGGGTTCGCGGACGCGGAGAAGAAGGGGATGGTCCGCTACGCCGACCTCTACTCGCGGTCGGTCGGGGTGACCCCGGCGGCGACCGGCGTGCGGTTCCTCTCCTCGACCGACAAGAACGTCCTCGACCAGCTCGCCGAGACCGTCAACATCTACGCCGAGGAGCTCAAGGAGAAGTTCTCGGGGTACCGACTGATCTTCGAATCGGTCTCGACCGTGACGGCCTACCTCGACACGGCCGCCACCTTCCGGTTCCTCCAGCCGTTCGTCGGCCGCCGGAAGATCGACGGCGCCGTGAGTTACTTCATGCTCGATAGCGGCATGCACTCCCAGAGCGACCTCGAGACGCTCGAGCACATGGTCGACGGGTCGATCAACCTCAAGATCGAGCAGATGAAGACCCTCCTCTCGATCAAAGGGATCGGGGAGGCCCAGGCGCGCTCGTGGGTCGGCTACTCGTTCACGAAGCGCTCGTTCAACCTGGGGTCGTTCTCGCTGGAGCACATCCGCTAGGCTCGGCGGGCGGGGCAAGGGGCTATGTAGGAGCCCCGGCGTCGTACTGCCCGCTAGGCTAGACCGGGGGGTTGGGCGTCCCCTTACACACCGAAACCGTCCTTAGCGGGGGTGACAGGCAGGAGCGACGTTCGGGCGAGCTGTGCGTCTCGTGGAGCCTCGTAGACGCTCTGTTCCGCCGGGCCACGGGTGTTGCGACGGGCGCTCGGAGGAGCGCCCTAGCGGCTATCCATCACGGGCATCGGGTCAGGTCCTGACGGGAGCAGCCTTACCGTGACCCGTCGACGCTGGCGGGGCGACGGGGCCGAGGGGCACGCGGGGTCTCCG
>CAZCNZ010000042.1:0-11304 GCA_964500245.1 uncultured Thermoplasmatales archaeon
TGTCGTAGCGCGAGATGTCCTCGCCCGTGTACTTCTTGATGAGGGCGCTCACGTTCTGGACCGCCTCGCGCGCGATCTCCCCGAGCTTCCCGGTGGCCACTGCGACCCCGCCGTTCCGGGCCTCGGCCGGGGTCACCTCGGCGACGATCGGGAGGACGATCCCCGAGAACTCGGCCATCCCGGTCTGGGCGTTGATTGCCGCGAGTCCGTTCACCACGCCGACCTTGGCACCCTCGGTGGTGAACATGTGGTACTCCTTGCGGCGCTCGATGTACCGGTCGGCGATCTGCTGCTCCAGAGAGCGGGCCGCCTTCTTCGCCTTCACGACCTGCTCGGAGTGCACCATCGAGACGCCTTCGGAGAGCGCGATGTCCCCGGCGACGCGTACGAGGCCACCGAGCTCGCGGAGCCTCAGCGTGAGCTGGCCGGACCGACCCGAACGGCGCTGAGCCTCGCGGATCACCTCGGTCATCGCGCCGAGGTCGAAGTGGGGGATTTTCTTGTCCTTCACCACTTCCTGCGCGATGAACCGGACGATCTTCATCCGGTTCTCGTTCGTGTCGGGCATCGTCGTCTTGACGTACAGTTCGTAGCCGTAGCCGCGGATACGGCTCCGCAGCGCCGGGTGCATCGTCTGCACGCTGTCGACGTTCCCCGCGGCGACGAGGACGAAGTCGGACGGCACCGGCTCGGTCTTCACCATCGCTCCGGCCGACCGCTCCGACTGGCCCACGATCGGGAACTTCCGCTCCTGGAGCGCGGTGAGCAGCGAGTGCTGGCTCTCGATCTTGAGGAGGTTGATCTCGTCGAGGAACAACACCCCGCCGTTCGCCTTGTGGATCGCCCCGACCTCGACTCGCTCATGGGGCGGGGTCTCGAGGCCGCCCGACTGGAACGGGTCGTGCTTCACGTCCCCGAGAAGCGCTCCGGCGTGGGCGCCGGTCGCGTCTATGAACGGCGGCTTATCGTCGGGCGTATGGGCGACGAGGAGCTTCGCGACGGTCGTTCCGGTATCGCTCCGTCCGCCGGTGAAGCGGATCAGGGCGTACATGATCACGATGATGAGGAGCCCGAAGAGGAGCGCCGTCAGGTCGTGCTGGACGATGACGATGTAGAGCGTGATCGCGAAGATCGCGATCGCGATCACCACGAACAGGATCGTCCGTTGCTCCCGCTTCTGGGCCGCCTCGAGCTTCTGGGCCGCGACAATCTCCTTGCCCTTGCCGGCGGGAACGACCCGGATCTTCGGCTCGTTCGGGTCCTCGGAGTTCGAGTAGGCGAGAATGTCCTGGAGCTGCTCCTTCGGGAGGTAGTCGACCATCGCCCGGGCGAGCATGCTCTTCCCCGTCCCGGGCTCCCCGATGAGCATCATGTGCCGCTTCTGGGTCGCCGCCTTGTGGGCGACCTCGACGGCATCGTCCTGGCCGATCACTTGGTCGAGCAGTCGGGGGGGAACCTCGACCTGCGCGCTCGAGGTGACCGAGAGGGTGCGCGCCCACTGGTCGAGCTCGCTGGCAGGCGGAGTTCCCGCGGTCTCGACGGCCGGTGTTCCCGTTCCTTCGCTCATGTGGGCGTTGCGACTCCCGCGGTAGAGAGCCGTTCCGCCAAGAAATCGAAGGAGGGGGTCCATATAAATCCCTTAGGGACGTGAATTGACCTTTCTCACCCAGCGGCAACTAGGTACCGCGCCGCTCGGAGATAAGCCTCGGGGCCTGGGTCGGCCGTTATCTACCGACCCGAGCTCGGGCTCACCGGGACGCCCGATGACGGTTCGGCTCGAGGGAAAGCCGGTCGCCGAACGGATTGACGAAGCGACACGGAACGCGATCTGTTCGAAGCCTGCCGGGGAGCCCCCTCCGTGTCTCGCAAGCGTACACCGCGGGGTCGACAGCCCGTTCCGATACTACCTCCGACGACAGGCGAAGGCGGCTGCGGCTCTCGGGATCGCATTCCGGGACGAGCCCTTGAGGGCCGGGGACGGACAGAATGAGTTGGTCGACCGCTTGCGCGGACTCGACCGGGACCCGAACGTCCATGCGGTGCTTCTCGAGCACCCGCTCCCGGCTCCTTTCGACTTCTATCAGGCGGTGGCGGTCCTCCGCCCCGCCAAGGACGTCGACGGGGTCGGCACGGCGAACTTGGGCCGGCTGGTGGCGCAGACGCCGGTCCAGGTGCCGGCGGTGGCACTCGCCGCCGTGGAGATCGCCCGCCACTATCAGCTCCCGATCGCCGGAGAGCCGGTCGTTGTGCTGGGTCGGTCAGAAACTGTCGGCCTCCCCCTCGCGCTCCTCCTTGCGGGCAAGGGCATCGGGCTCAACGCTACGGTCACCTTGGTGCACTCGCGAAGCCGCGACCTCCCTCAGGCGCTGGTCCCGGCTCGCACGATCTTCTCCTGCGTCGGCCGGGCGGGGATGCTGACCCGGGGGGTCGTTCCGAAGGGAGCGTTCGTCGTCGATGTGGGGGTCTCCACCGTACCCGACCCGGACCGCCCCGGAAGCTCGAAGACCGTGGGGGACGCAGACTTTGCTGACCTCGATGGGTGGGCCGCGGGGGTCACGCCCGTCCCCGGTGGAGTCGGTCCCGTGACGGTGGCGAAATTGATGTCCGCGACCGTCCAGGCGCAGCGTCTCCTGCGGTCGGAGGCGAGTGCATGACTCCCCATCACCCCGGAGCGCCCGGTGCGCGGCCTCCTCCCCTGCGATGCCGCGACTGCCCGATGTGGTACGGGGCGGAGGACGACGGCTGGGGGCCGTGCTCGATCAAGAATCGACGTGGGGACGAGCGGTACCTCACCTGGGGAGGACACGTCTGCGACGAGCACTACTCGCCGCCGCGAACGACCCCGAGCTTCGCGCGGGCCACCCGGTTCAGCGGGTTCCGCTCGACCTCCAAGGCATCGGCGGTCGGATACTCCTCGACCTCGAAAGCGGCCCACGGAAGGCGTCGGGCGAAGCGACGGAGCGTGAAGGGAGAGAGCTCGACCCGCCGGCGGGCGGAGTCCAAGCGGTAATCGTTCGGGCCGACCCGAAGCGCCCGGACGACCCGGTCGGACCAACGGTCGAGGGAGTCGTTCGTACCGGCCTCCACCACGCCGAGTACTACCGTCCCGTCCTCGGTGCACGGAGCGAAATCGGGGGCGGTTCGTTCGGCCCTCCGGAGGAGGCGCTGCCGGAGTTGGACCCCGTCCTTGAACCGGGACGAGCAGTAGTGGACCGGAACGGAGAGCGCCATCTCCCGCACCAGGCGCTCGGCGACGGCGCGGCTTCCGCGGACCCCCCAGCCGTTGCGGGGGTCGACCCGGTAGCCGCGTTCCCGCATCTTGGCCTCGTTCGTCTCCGAGAACTCGAGCTCGTTCAGGTTGACGAAGTCGACCCCGATCGCGTCGAGCGTCCTCAGAAGTCGTCGTAGCTCGAGTTCCTTTTCGGGGAGGACCGGGATCTCGACCCCGCGCCGGATTCCCCACTCCGGGGCCTGCTCGAGCACGGAGCGGTACGCCCCGCCGTCGCTCGACAGCGGCCCCCAGAGGTAGTGGGGGATGTGCAGGCGGAACTCGTCGAGCCCCGCCCGGGCGAGACGGGCCAGCTTCTCGGGGTTCGGCTCGTGCGTGTAGAGGTGGATGTTGTGCGCGTCGCCGAACGCCCCTTTGAGGAGGCGGATGTAGTGTTCCACACGGTCGACCACGCCGAGCGGGTCGCCTCCAGTGATGCCGGTTCCCGAGGCGCCGATCGCCCGCGCCTCCTCGAGGACATCCTCATCGGAACGCACGCGTCGCTCGTTCGCGTACACGACGTCGAGCTGGTTCCGTGCGGGGGAGACGGGGCAGTAGAAGCAGCGGAACCGACAGAGGCCGGTGACGAACAGCACCATCTTGCGCCCTTCCGCACACTGGGTGCAGGCGGGGGAGAGCTCGCCCCGGTGGCTCGACGCCATCGGAAGGAGGTGCAGGCCGTTCGTCTCCATCGACCGGACGAGCCGGTCCGCGCCCGATAAGCGTTTCCGGGACGGCCGGGCGGACCCCTCCGCGGGTCCGAAGGCGCCGACGTTCGGTTCCCGTGGTGGCCGTTCGCCACCAAGTGGGGCGGGGGGAGGCCGAAGGCGTAGGCTCAAATCCCCCACCCGACTGCTCGCCCCCGCTCGCGGAGGAACTTCGCCGATGGAAATGCAACCGGGCCAAATGGCGTACGACCGGGCCAGCACTGTCTTCTCACCGGACGGCCGCCTCTTCCAGGTCGAGTACGCGCTCCAGGCGATCCAGATGGGGGGCACCGCCGTCGCGGTGGCCTACGACACGGGGATCGTCTTCGTCGCGTACCGCAACCTGCCGGTGAGTTCGCTCGCCGAGGCCGGGTCGATCGAGAAGAGCTTCGCGATCGACAAGGGGCTCGGCTGCGTCACCGCGGGGCTGATCGCCGACTCGCGGGTCCTCGTAGAATTCCTCCGGGTCGAGGCCCAGCGCCACCGCCTCACGTACGGGGAAACCCCTCCGTACTGGCTGCTCGGCCACGCGCTCGGGACGCTCCTCCAGCAGTACACCCAGTTCGGCGGGACGCGACCGTTCGCCGTCTCCCTCCTCCTCGGCGGATTCGACGGGACGGCACCGGGGCTCATCGAGCTCGACCCGAGCGGTGCCACCATCGGCTGGAAGGCGTACGCCATCGGCCGGAATCGCCGGGCCGTCGCCGACTATCTTGAGGAGAAGATTCCCGACCATCTCACGGAGGAGTCCGCGTTCAAGCTCGCGGTCCAGGCGGTCGCCGAGGGTTCCCCCACGCCGTTCCCTCCCGACGCCCTCGACGTCGCGATCCTGGAGCCGAACGCCGACCTGCGCAGGCTCTCGGTGGTCGAGGTCGCCCGCCGCGTCCAGGGAATGCCGTTCATCGGCACCCCCGAGCGCCGCCCCGGTGGCCGGTAGTTCAGGGCGCCCCGTTCTCGGTCGCCGCCCCGAAAGGGGCTATGAGCCGCAGGGTCTTCCCGAGCCATGGTCGAGTCCCTCACCTTTTCGCCGGAGGACGCTCGGGCGATCTACGACTACAACCGGTCCGTCTTCGAACGATTCGTCCGCCGGGTGCGACGACTTCCCGGACGGCGGGCGACCCGGAAACGGGGCATCGGACATGAGTCGCTCTTCGACACGCTCGTCCACATCCTGAACGTGCACGAGGTGTGGCTCGAGTACATCGTCCGGGGTCGCACGAGCGATCAAGAACTCGGGGCCCTGTTCGAGGACGCGCGCCGAAAGCCGAAGACCTGGAAGGAGTTCGACGCCTACGCGAGGAGGGTCTGGGCGGCGGTCGACGACACCCTCGGAGCAGAGACGGCGATCAGCCTCGGACGGCGGGTGAAGGTGTTCTGGATGCCGGGAGACTACACGGCCCGGGACGCGGTCCTGCAGGCCACGGTCGAGCAGGCGCACCACCTCGGGGAGGTCATCGGCGCGCTCTGGCAGGAGAACACGCCGCCACCGGACATGACGTGGCTCGACCTCCACCGTGCCGCGCAGCGCACAGCTCGCCGTCGCTAGGAGTCCGCCCCGGCCGGGCGCGCGCGCACGGCATCGTCGAACTCTCCGCGCAGCCGCATCCGCCGCCGGGTGCGATGATAGGTGACGGCGAACCGATGCGCTTCGTCGCGCACGGCCCGAAGAAGGAGCATCGGAGCCGCGTTCGGGTTGGGATGCATCGGCTCTCCCCGGTCCGTCCGGTACACCTCCTCCTCGCGCTTTGCGAGCCCGATGGTGGGGATCCGGTCGTCAAGGCCGAGCTCGGCGAGCGCTCCCTGGGCCGCGGACAACTGACCCGCCCCGCCGTCGATGAGGAGGAGGTCGGGGAGGATCTCGTTCTCCGCGATGCGCCGCGCGTACCTCCGGGAGACGACCTCCGCCACCATGGCGAAGTCGTTCGTCCCCTCGACCGTGCGGATCCGGTAGCGACGGTACTCCGATTTCTTGGCGACCCCGCGCTCGAAGACGACGAGCGACCCGACCGCCTCCGACCCCTGGAAGATCGAGATGTCCACGCCCTCGATCCGGTTCGGGATCGTCGGAAGCTCCAGCAGGTTCTGGACCGCGATGAGGACCTCCCGCGGCGCGGGGCGGGCGACCACCTGGTCGACCGTCGCGCGGGCGAGGCGCTCGGCGAGGCGGCCGAGCGACGCGTAGCGTCCCGTGGGTCGGAAGCGTACCTCCACGCCCCGGGGGCCGAACAGTTCGTCGAGCGTCGCGTCGATCCCGGCCGGCCGTGGCCCCGCCACGTAGATCCGGTCGGGCAGCTCGAACTGAGCCCCGTAGTACTGGGTCAAGAACTGTCGCAGTACCTCGCCCGGCTCGGGGACGTCGTCCGCGGGCACGGCCACCAGATGGGGCTCGGTCCGGCGGACCTCCCCGTCCTCGACTCTCAGAAGACCGACCGCGACGCGGAGCGTCGCCGGGTCCTGGGGGTACGCGAGGGCGAGCACGTCCGAGCGACCGGCCCCCGGCCCGACGACCGCCTGGCGTTCGGAGAGCGCCGAGAGGCCCGCAAGGGCGTCCCTCAGCATCGCCGCGCGCTCGAACTCCTCACGCTTTGCGGCCTCCCGCATCTCCGTCTCGAGCAACGGCCGGACCTGGGTGACCTCGCCGCGCAGCACTTCGGTCGCCCGGGTGATCCGGGCCCGGTACTCCTCCGGGTCGATCGCGTGGATGCAGGGGGCGCTGCAGACCTTGAGGTGGTAGTAGAGGCAGGCCTGTTTCGGGAGCCGTACGCACCGGCGGAGCTGGAAGAGGTCGCCGAGCATCTTCTCGACCCCCCGGGCCTCGCGAGCGCTCGTGTACGGACCGAACAGCAGGAGCCCGGCCCGTCGTCGCGGCCGCCGAACGAGGAAGATCCGGGGGACCTCCTCCCCGACGGTGACCGCGAGGTACGGGTAGCTCCGGTCGTCCTTGAGGAGGACGTTGTACGGCGGCTGGTACTGCTTGACGAGGTTCGCCTCGAGGAGGAGCGCCTCCCGCTCGGTCGCCGTGGGGACGAATTCGACGCTCGCGCTCTGCGCGAGGATCGTTCCGTCCTTCTCGATGCGGGCGCGAAGGTGGTCGAGGACGCGGCGACGCAGGCTTCGCGCCTTGCCGACGTAGACGACCTCCCCACGACCCGACCGGAACAGGTAGACGCCCGGAACATCGGGGCCTCGACGGAACCCTTCGCCCATGGCGGCGGCGAGCTGGCTCGCAGGAACGAACGACGGAAGCTCGGGCCGCTCTTCCCCTCCGGTCATAGTCGCGCGCGTCTCAGTACCGGCGTCGGCGGCGGTAGATGCGGGAGGAGGAAGCGGCCGGTGTGGGAGGACTTCACTCGCACCACCTCCTCGGGGGGCCCCTGTGCGACCACATGGCCGCCCTCATTGCCCCCTTCGGGGCCGAGGTCGATCAGCCAGTCGACCGACTTCAGGACGTCCACGTTGTGCTCGATCACGACGACGGTGTTCCCGCCGGAACGGAGCCGGAACAGCACTTCGAGCAGGCGCTCCACGTCGGCGAAATGCAGCCCGGTCGTCGGTTCGTCGAGGAGGTAGAGCGTCTTCCCCGTGGGAGGCTTCGAAAGCTCGTAGGCGATCTTGATCCGCTGCGCCTCTCCGCCGGAAAGCGTCGTCGCGCTCTGACCGAGTCGAATGTAGCCGAGCCCGACGTCGGCGAGGAGCTGGAGCCGGGCGGCGATCCGTCGGTGGTGGGCAAAGAACGTCAGCGCTTCGCCGACCGACATCTCGAGGACGTCGGCGATCGTCTTCCCCTTGAACCGGACCTCGAGGGTCTCGGCGTTGAACCGCTTGCCGCGGCATTCCTCGCAGACAACGTAGACATCGGGCAGGAAGTGCATCTCGTAGCGGAGGACGCCGTCCCCCTCGCATGTCTCGCACCGCCCTCCGGCCACGTTGAAACTGAACCGCCCGGGCCGGAACCCGCGGGCCTTCGCGTCGGGGAGCCCCGCGAACAGCTCCCGGATCGGCGTCATCACGCCCGTGTACGTCGCGGGGTTCGACCTCGGCGTCCGGCCGATCGGGGCCTGGTCGATCAGGAGGACCCGGTCGACCTCGTTGATCCCCTCGATGAAGTCGTGGCGGCCGGGGGTCTCGCGGCCGAGGCCGAGGTGCCGTCGGACCGCGCGGTAGAGGATCTCCTGAAGGAGCGTCGACTTCCCGCTCCCCGACACGCCGGAGAGGCCTATCAAGAGGCCGAGGGGAATCGCGACGTCGTCCCCTTTGAGGTTGTGCTCGCGCGGACCGTGGATCGTGAGGAAGCGTTGGCCGGGGGAGGACCTCCGCTCGGGGGTCGCGATCGACCGCTTTCCCGAGAGGAAGTCCCCGGTGAGCGATCGGGGAGTCCCCCCGATCCGGTCGGGAGGACCGGAGTAGAGGAGCTCCCCGCCGAACGCCCCGGCGCCCGGACCGAGGTCGACGAGCCAGTCCGACTCGCGCATCGTCATCTCGTCGTGCTCGACGACGAGCAGCGTGTTGCCGAGGTCCCGGAGCGTCTTCAGTGTGGAGAGGAGACGCGCCTGGTCCCGGGGATGGAGTCCGATCGAGGGCTCGTCCAGGATGTACAGCACCCCCACGAGGCCCGAGCCGATCTGGGTCGCGAGGGCGATCCGTTCGGCCTCGCCGCCCGAGAGCGTTCCCGACGCCCGGTCGAGCGTCAGGTACGTGAGCCCGACGCTTTCGAGGAAACCGAGCCGGGCGCGGATCTCCTTGACGACCTGCCCTACGATCTGCTCGTCCCGGTCGGAGAGCGCAAACGAGCGGAACATCTCCACCGCGTCGAGCACCGTCATGGCGGTGACGTCCGCGATCGACTTTCCCTGGACCGTGACCGCGAGACTCTCCGGCTTTAGCCGTCGACCGCTGCACGCGCGGCACGGGATGAACGAGAGGAACCCGAGATAGTACTCCTTCGCGCTTTCGCTCTTCGTCGTCCGCCAGCGGCGCTCGAGGGCCGCGACGAGGCCTTCCCGAAGCCAGCCGAAGACCCACCAGTCGTCCGGGCTGTGGGTCGACGGCCCGAGGGCCTTTTCGCCGCCGTACATGAGCGCCTTCCATCCCTTCTCGGAGAGTTCCCGAACCGGCCGACGCGGGTCGTAGCCGAACATCTGGCCGAACCGGACGAGGGACGACACCATCGGCGTGAGGCCCCAGACGTTGATCGCCTTCGTGAGCGGCTTCTCCTTGTTCGGGATGATCCGGTCCGGATCGGCATGGAGCGTCGCTCCGATCCCGAGGCATTCGGGACACGCGCCGAACGGGTTGTTGAAGGAGAACATCCGGGGAGCGAGCTCGTCCATCGAGAAGCCGCACTCCGGGCAGGCGCGACGGCTCGAGAACACCTGGCGCTGGCCCTTCGGTCGTCGGAGGACGACGAGCCCGTCCCCGAGACTGCGGGCGAGCTCGACCGATTCGGCGAGCCGGCTCTCCTCGTCGGCCGAGACCTCGAAGCTGTCGACCACGACCTCGACGGTGTGCTTCTTGTTCTTCTCGAGGCGGACCTCGGGGCCGGGGAGACGCACCTCGACCCCGTCGATGACGAACCGACGATAACCGGACTTCCGCAGCTTGTCGATGACGTCCCGATGCTCGCCCTTCTTCGCGCGCAGGACGGGGGCGATCACGTCGACCTTTTCGCCGGTCGCCTGCGCCTTCACGGCGTCGACGATCCGGTCGACCGACTGGGGGGAGATCTCGTTCCCGTCGTTGGGGCAGTGCGGGACCCCGATCCGCGCGAAGAGGAGCCGAAGGTAATCGTGGATCTCGGTGACGGTGCCGACGGTCGAGCGGGGGTTCTTGCTCCCGGCCCGCTGCTCGATCGCGATCGCGGGGGCGAGGCCGTCGATCGAGTCGACGTCGGGCTTGTCCATCTGCCCGAGGAACTGTCGGGCGTACGACGAGAGGCTCTCGATGTACCGGCGCTGGCCCTCGGCGTAGAGGGTGTCGAAGGCGAGCGACGACTTCCCCGAGCCGCTCACTCCCGTGATGACGATGAACTTCCCGCGCGGGAGGTCGATCGAGACGTTCTTCAGATTGTGCTGCCGCGCGCCGCGGACCCGGATGTAGTCGGACGGGTCGGCCATGATTCTCGGCCTACGCAGGGAGGAGCGTTCGCACGGTCTCGACCAGGCGGTCGAGGACGTGGGCCTGGACCCGGGCCCCGAGCTCGGCGGAGGCGTTCCGAGTATCGCCGATCACGCTGTCCGGCCAGTCCCGCTCGGACGGGGACCCCGGAACGAACGGGCTGTGACGGTATTCGACGACCGGGCGGGCCGGCCCTACCGTCTCGGGAGCGAGCGCGAGCATGCGGGAGGTCTCGAGCAGTCCCGCATGGCCGTCGCCGGGCGGGGAATCCTTACCGCGGAGCTCGTAGACGAACTCGTAGTCGCACAGCACAACGATGTGCGTCTTCGGATACGCCTGCATCGTCGCGTCGGCGGCCTCCCGAAGCGCTGCCATGTGACCCCGCTCGCCGTGCCCCGACAGCACGAGGATGCGGCGGACCCCCCAGCGAGCGAACTCCGAGAGCACCCCAGCGACATGGGTCTCGAGCTGGGCGATGGTGAGCGAGACCGTGCCCGGGAACCGACGGGCTCCGGGCGCCGAGCCGTACGGGATCGTCGGCGCGACGAGGGCGTCGACTCGGTCGGCGAGCGCGTACGCGGTCACCTCGGCCTGGATCTGGTCGGCGCCGAGAGGGAGATGCGGACCATGGGCCTCCAGCGCTCCCACGGGAACAATGACGAGCGGGTTCTCGGAGAGCCGTTGCTCGAACGTCCGATAGCTGAGGTAGACCAGGCGTCCGGAACGGGCCACGAGACGAAGAACCGGCCGAGCGTATTTAACGCGGGCCGGGAGGTCGAGAAACGGCCGACCTTTTGGAAGGGGGGAGGGACGCTCTTAGGGTCGCGGCGCGTGCCGTTCGGCTTTCGCTCGAGCGAGCTCCTTAGAGAGTGTCCGAGGCTGACTCAGACGAGGCGGGGCCTTCCCCGCTGGCCTCGGGGGCAGGCCGGCGGGCTCCGGGCCGCTTACGAACCGTCATGCGAGACTCGGTCGGAGCGGGTTCGGGCGAGACGGGTGTGGGCGGAGCCCGAGCAGTGGCCGGTCGCTTGCGAGGGGACGGTGCCTTGGCGCGCGAGGACTTTCGGGCCGGTGCGGATGCCGCGCCCTTCCGACGTGAGCCGGCTCCGGCCTTCGTTCCGCCGGTCTTCTCCCGGGCCGGACATTCCGGGTTGACGCAGAGCGTCCAGGGCGGGCGACCGGCTTCGATCGCGGTCACGACCGGGGCCCGGCACACGG
>CAZCNZ010000043.1:0-5827 GCA_964500245.1 uncultured Thermoplasmatales archaeon
CCCCTTGCGAACCAGTCGACCGAGGTAGGTCTCGACCGAGTGATGGGGCACGCCCGCCATCGGCGTCCGAACACCCTGGGCGTCCGCGGAGCGAGCCGTCAGGACCACGTCGACCTCGCGCGACAGGAGCCGGGCGTCGTCCCCGAACGTCTCGTAGAAGTCCCCCACTCGGAAGAGGACCAGATGGCCGGGGTAGCGTGCCTTCACGCCCTCGTACTGCTCGAGCAGGGGCGTGAGGGACGACGGTTCGGGCATCGGGCCGGCGGTGGAGCGGCGCGGCCCATATAATCCAGCCGGCAAGAGAGCGAACGCTGAGGGGGAGATTTGAACTCCCGTGGCGGAACCGCCACCAGCTTTCAAGGCTGGCGCCTTACCGGGCTAGGCTACCTCAGCGCATCCCACCGAGCGAAGCTCGGGGGAATAAACCCTCCCTCGCGGAGGGGGTCCGGGGCGGAGGAATGCAGGCGCCGGGACGTTCGCGCCGGACCCTCTTCGGTCCCGCGTTTCGAACCCGGGTGGTCAGCTTGGAAGGCTGACATCCTACCGCTAGATTACACCTGCACGCCGCCTACCGGACCGCGGGCGCGACCGCCACCCGCGGTTAAGAGCCTATCCGAAAACCGCTGAACCCCGAGTCGCGAGCACTTCTGTGGCGTCTGGCATTGCCTCCCCTGTCGCGACCGTCGGGCCGTCGTTCACTTTCCACCGGGGTGACAGCCCTCATCACCCATAGTTCAGTCAAACGACCAAATGGCGGCCGCCGGAACCTTCGCGATTCGCACGGTGGTCGTGGCGCATCGGCTTGAACCACCTCTCTTTCGTGTCTTGCTCGACGTTCGTCGGGGTGTCAACCGACTGCTGGCCGATTGGATAGCTCATCCCGAGGAATCTCGCTTCGACTCCACCAAACGGTCGTACGCCGCCCTTCGGCACATCTACCCCCATCTGGCCTCGGGGTGGTGCCTCATAATCACGAACGAGACCTCCGCGGTCCGCGAGGCCTGGGATCGCTCCCTAAGACGTGCCCGACGACAGGACCCCCAGCGATTCGAACGCATGCGGAGAGCGACGCCGCGTCGGCGGCGACTTAAGGCCAGTCTGCACCCCAACGTCTTCCGATACGACCCGGAGTCCGGAGCCCTGGCAATTACTGTTCGTCCCCGGTACCGATTTCGAATCGACGGGCTTTCGACCCCCAACCCACTGTTCGCGAAGTATGGCAACGCGTCAGGATGGCACTTCGGCCTTACCCTCCGACCGAATGATCTCCTCTTCCACTTCCGCGTTCCACATCCCATCGATGAGCCTCGTGGCGCGGTCGGGGTCGACCTCAACTTCGATTCCGCCGACCTCGCGACCTCCGACGGCCACGTCGCTCGGGTCGACCTCCGACCTATCACCCGGATTCAGGAGAACATGGCACGCAAGCGCCAGGCGATTCACCGGCACAACGCGAAGGACCTGCGCCATCAACGCGCCATGCTCCGCCGGTATCACCGTCGGGAGACGCGACGGGTGACGCCCCTCCTCCACCGCGTCGCGAACGAGCTTCTATGTCAGGCGGGCCCTCGAGCGCTCGTTCTAGAGGATCTGACCGATGTTACCCAGTCGATCTTGCGACGCGACTCTCGACGACAGAGCCCCGAGTTAAATCGTCGTCTCTCCGCCTGGACCCACGGGCGCCTCGCGGAGATCGTGCGCTATAAGGCCCGAACGCCGATCATCTGGGTGAACCCGGAAGGGACCTCGCAAGAGTGTCCCCGATGCGGAGGGCAACTGGCTCTCCCGACGGAGGGAAGGGTAATCGTTTCCGAAGGACGGAAACGGATGACCCGACAGGTGGTCTGCAGGGAGTGTGGAAGTCTCTGGCATCGGGATGTGACGGCGGCGATCGCCGTTCTGGCCCGCGGCTGGAGCATCCTACGGGGAGCGACTCTTCCCCCGAGCGCGCGCTCCGCGCTGCTGGAGGCGGCGATGTGGCGTCCGAGTCGGTGCGCCCCGATTACGGGGTACCCGAACTCGGGTCTCACGGTCGAGCTGATGAAGGAAGACGACGCGAAGTACGGAACCCCTCAGCGGTTTCCGGACAGGGAGTAAGGCTTTGCTGGTGGAGCATGGGCCGCCGGGGCCGATAGGTCGAGGAGCGCGACGCGTTCGAGGACGAGCCCTTCCCAGCCCGTCGCGGGCACGGCCTGACGCTCCGCCTTCTCGATCCCCAGCCGCTCGAGAACCGATTCGTCCACCGGCCGGGGGTACGCGCTCGGGTCGCCCGTGAGCTCGAAGCGAGCGAGCAGCGAGGCGGGGTCCAACGGTCGCTCCGCGACCAGCACGAACGCTTCCGTCGAGTCGGAGACCCCGACCTTGGCGAGGGCGCGTGGGAGCTGATCGTCGCCGGCAACGTAGAGCGCGAACTCGGCACCCCGGTCGCGGAGACGGCTCTCTCCTCGGCTGCGGGCCCTCCCGAGATGCGCCCATGCCGACAAGAGATGGCGCTCCCCGGCGATCGCCCCCGCGTCGAACAGCGCGACGAGCGCCGAGGATTCCTTCGCGAGCTCTCGCAGGGTGCTGATGATCGACGGAGTCGTCGGGATGCGGGGATGAATGCGCCGTCCCCCGACGGCCCGGAGCGGACGCTCCTCGGGCGGAGGGAGAGGGGTCATCGCCGCCGGATCACTCCCGCATGAAGGCGAGGAACTGGGCGAGCGTCCGCGGCTGGAGCGTGTAGTTCTCCGCGCGCTCCCGTCCGATGGTGCTCGTCGGCGTCGTCCCGTAGTCGTGGCCGGGCAGCACGACGAGCGCATCGTCGAGCGCGAGGACCCGATGCTGGAGGCTATCGTACATCTCGCTGGAATCGCCGCCCGGAAGGTCCGTCCGACCGCATTCCCCGACGAAGAGGGTGTCGCCGGTCGCCACGTTCCCTTCGAAGACGTAGAGGACGCTGTCCTTCGTGTGCCCCGGGGTGTGGACAACGTGGAAGCGGAGCGTTCCCACTGAGAGCGCGTCGCCGTCGGAGACCGAGATATCTTGGTGGATCGGTGCGACACGGTGGGCGACAACCTTGGCGCCCGTCCGCTCTTTGACGTCGCCATTCCCAGCGATGTGGTCGGGGTGGCTGTGCGTGTTGAGGATGTAGCGCACCTTCACCCCGCGTCCATCGATCGCCTCGAGCACGGGGTCGATCCCGAACGAGGGGTCGATGACGACTCCCTCGCCTCCGGGCTTCTCCGCGACGAGGTACGTGAAGTTCAGGTACGGTCCGATGCGGAACTGGTCCAGGAGCACAGTCCGGCGAGAAAAGGACGGTATTTGAGGGTGGGGGCGGCGCTACGCCCCGCCCGCTTCGGGGGCCAGCGTCCGGCGGCCGGTGACCGCGTCCAGGACGACCCGGCCCTGGGATCCTTCGACGTACCAGTGCGGGACATAGAGGAGGACGAACGGACCGAGCCGGATGTCGTCGGCGGCCGGCGGAACCCGTCGCGTCTCGATCACGAGCGCCCCTTCGTGCTGTTCGGTATGGTCGACATGGACGGTGTGGTGCCGCCGGATCGCGTCGAGGGCGAGGGGCGTGACCTGCCCTTCCTCGAGTTGCGGAGAGAGGCGTTGGTGCGGTTCATCGAGGTCGCTCACGAGCTCCCGGTCGCCCTCCTCCCAGATCTCCGCCCGGCGGGTGACAGCATTGACCGCCACCAGATGACGGACCACGGTACCGTGGCCGCCGTCCGGCGAAGCGGGGCGTACCCGGTAGGCGGCGACAAAGAACGGCACGAGGCGGAGCGTGTAGCGCGGTCCGTCGACGCCGGCGAGGCTCTCGGCCTCCGACCGGTCGATGCGGGGGCGCACGGTGCGCTCGCCGTGGGGGGCGATCGCGAACGGTGCCTCGAGAGGGCCGCCGCGGTCCGTGTCCACGGGGGAAGGTTCCGCGCCGACAGGGGGCTGCAGGAGGATCTCGCCGAGACCCGGGCCCAGGGTGGAGGGGTCGAGGACCTCGATCCCCCGGTCGGCTGCGAGCGCCCGGGCCGTCTCTCCGGGCTCGTCGTCGTAGACGATCGTCCGTCGGACGCTCTCGACGGGGAACAGTGGCTCCACGTCGGCGGGGGAACGCGCCGCGCCGAGCACCACCACGGCGCGCCGGTCGCGGTGGCGAACGGCGATCAGAAGGTCCTGCCGGAGCTCGACCCGGTACCCGGCGGCCTCCAATAGCTTCCCGAGGACCGAGGTCGTGGAACCGTCGGGGGCCATCACGCGAGAACTTGCACTGGAGAATATCTCGGTTGTGTTGCTGGAGCGGCTAGGGAAGAGTCGGTTCGACGGCCCGCCGCTCCATCCCGAATCTGTTCGCCCCCCGCCGACAAGGAGGAATAGCGGGAGGGTCTGGGAGAACCGTGGGCCGGTACTGGGTGGGTTGTTCCGGGTGGGCGTACGCGGACTGGGTAGGTCCGTTCTATCCGGCGGGAACACCGCCCGGGGACTTCCTGGAACGGTACGCTCGGGTGTTTCGGGTGGTCGAGGTCGACTCGAGCTTCTACCGGCCTCCCGCTCCGTACCTCATCCGCCGCTGGGCGGAGCGGACACCCGAGGGGTTCCGCTTCACTCTCAAGATCCCTCGCGACGTCACCCACGAGGCGACGGATGCTTCCCTCGGCCAGGTGCTCGACCGGTTCCTCACGAGCCTCGAACCTCTGCGTTCGCGCTCGAAGCTCGGTCCGGTGGTCCTGCAGTTCCCGGCGTCGTTCCGGGCGGGAACGGGACGCGACCGACTCGAGCTCCTACTGAACGCGATCCCGCGAGAGTACCCGCTCGCGGTCGAACTGCGTCATTCCTCGTGGTGGACCGAGGCGACCCGCGAGCTCCTCGAGGCCCGCCGGGCTGCGCTCGTCTGGTCGGTGGTCCCCGGCGTCCGCACACCGCCGTGGGTGACGAGCGATTTCCTCTACGCCCGGTTCATCGGGGACCGGGCGCTCACCAAGTTCGACCGCATCCAACGGGACGCCCGGCCCGAAATCGAGACGATGAAGAGGTTGTTCGAGGAGGAAGGTCGCCCCCTCGAGACCGTGTTCGCGTTCGCGAACAACCACTTCATGGGGTTCGGACCGGGCACGGCGGCACTGATCAGCCAGGTGCTCGGTGATCCTATCCCCGACCTCGGCGCGGCCGGACGCGAACCGGGCCAACGGAGACTCGACGCCGGCGCGGAAGAATAGTCCCCCTCCGGTCGTCGGGTGAGAAAGGTACGGCCACGCCACCTTCAGGACAATCTATTTAGGCCGAACCGGGGTAAAACGCCCTCGAGGTTCGATGGCGGAGGCCCTCACCCTGCGGGTCGCGGAAGCATTCCAGCAGGACATCGGTCTCGGGACCGCTCGGCTCGACGTGCAGACCCGACAGCGGTTGAAGGTCGGCCTCGGGGACATCATCGAGGTGCGGGGCCGTAAGCCGACCCCGGCGGTGGTGAGTCGGGCCCAGCAGGACGACGAAGGGAAGGGACTGATCCGGATCGAAGCGGTCGTCCGCCGCAATGCCGGCGTCAGCATCGGGGACCGCGTGGCGGTGCAGCGGGTCGATTGCCCCAACGCCGACGCGATCACGATCGCCCCCATCTACGCCGGGTCCGCAAGGATGGACCTTGGCCCCGGGCTCGAGAGCTTCGTCGCGAAGGCGCTCGCGCGACGGCCGTTCATCCGTGGGGACGTGTTCGTGATCCCCGGCGTCTTCCTGATGGGGGGTTCGCTCCCCTTCATGGTCGTCGCCACCCAACCGAAGGGGATCGTCCAGGTCGCCCCGTCGTCGCTCATCACCATCAAGGAGGAGACGGTCAGCGAGACCGAGG